>JAWWBR010000045.1:0-24052 GCA_033720855.1 Alphaproteobacteria bacterium | reverse complement strand
TCGGGAGGCGAAACGCGGTCGTAATACTCCGCCTCGTCCTTATGGCGCGACGGCTTGGTCGAGCGCGGGTTGCGCGCCCGGTTGAAGGTATGGATGCCGATCAGGCCGTCGATCCGCGCCTTCATGTCGTCACTGAGCGTCTCGTAGGCCTTGACCATGTTGGTCCATTCGGTATCGCCGCCGTGTCCCGGCACGATCACCGATTGCAGGATGGTGTAGGCGGTCGGACGGTCGACATAGGAATGGTCCGAATGCCAGTCGCTGCCTGCGTCGGGAATGCCCACGTTCTTGCCGTCCTTGATCTCGGTCGAGAGGATCAGCACCTCGGGCTGGTCCGGCATCTTGTATTCGGAATTGATGTGATACTGGATCTCGCCGAAGCGCCGAGCGAAAGCGGTTTCCTGGGCGGGATCGAGGGCTTGGTCGCGCACCGCCAGCATGATGTATTGGTGCAGCGCGTCGCGCAGCCGCTCGAAGCTCGCCTCATCGAGGTTGGCGGCATCGATGCCGGTGACCTCGGCGCCCAGCGCATCCGACAGCGGGGTTATGGTCATCTCGCTCATGATTGCCTCCCGTAAAGCCATGCGTCATCGCGACGCCGCAGCTAGGGTCTCGATCAGCCTAGCGCAAATCTCAAGCGCCTGCCACATGGCGTCGCACCGACCACGGCCAAGCCGCCGGTTGCCAAGGGGCGGGTCGCCGCTTTACCGTAGAGCCTGGCGCCGTGGGTTGCCGCGCGGCGCCTGGACAGACAACAAAGCGAGGGAGGGCCCCATGGCAACGCCGATTCCGGCCATCGACGCCGATGGCCATTTTATGGAGCATCAGGACGAAATCCGCCCCTATCTGGACGATCGCTGGAAGGGGCGCGAGACGCCGCTGTGGCCCGGCGGCCAGCCCTGGGACCCCGACCTCAGGGGTAGGCTGGGGATGCCCTGCGGCTACAGCCGCAAGCTCAAGGCCACGGAACAGGTCGAGCTCTGGCACCGCATCTTGGACGATTACGCGATCGAGAAGGCGGTGCTGTTTCCGACCGGCTCCGGCAGCGTCGCCAAGAACCAGGAGCTCGCGTTCGCCGCCGGCGTCGCCCGGGCGGCCAACCGCCATTTCGCCCATGATTATATGACCGACCGCCTGTTTCCGGTCGGGGTGCTGCCCATGCGCGATCCCCAAGCGGCTGCGCGCGAGGTCGAATACGCCAGCAACGAGCTTGGGCTCAAGGGGTTCGAGGTGGTGCCCGACGGCCTGCCCTTTGCCCTCGGCGATCCCTTCTTCGATCCCATCTATGAGGCGGCTGAGTCGTGTGGCGCCACGATCGGCATCCACGGCACACGGGCCTGGGCCGAGGATTGGGGCGCGGCCAAACTCAAGACCTTCGCCGAGGTCCATTGCTACGCCTTCCCCGCCGGCGTGATCTGCAACTTCACCTCGGTGGTGGCGCAAGGCATTCCCAAGCGCTTCCCCAAGCTCAAGATGGGGTTCCTCGAGATCGGCGCCACTTGGCTGCCCTATTATCTGGATCGTCTGGACGAGCACTGGGAGAAGCGGGCCGAGGAGGAGATGCCGCTTCTGGACGAGAAACCATCCCAGGTCTTCCGGGAGTCCAGCCTCAAGGTCTCGATCGAGGGAAAAGAGACGCTCCTGCGCGAGACCATCGACTTCGTCGGGGCGGAGCATCTGATCTATGCCACCGACGTGCCCCACTGGGACGGCGAGTTTCCCGAGAACCTGGAGGAGATACGGGCGGCCAACAACCTGAGCGACGGGGAAAAGAAGGCGCTCTTGCACGACAACACCGAGGTGTTGTTCTCGCTTTAGGCGGTCAACACCCACCCCGCGACATGGGGAGGATAAGGAGGGAATATGGGCGAATACGCATTGGGCCAGCCGGTCACGCGTTTCGAGGACCAGCGCCTGCTGACCGGCGGCGGGCGCTATATTGACGATTACGTGCTCCCCCGCATGGCCCACGGCGTGGTCCTGCGGTCTCCTCACGCCCATGCCCGGATCCGTGGCATCGACACGCAACCGGCCAAGGCGATGCCGGGCGTTCTCTGCGTGCTCACCGGTGCCGATTGGCAGGCGTCCGGCTTCGGCGATCTGCCGCGGGGCAGCGGCCGCACCCGCCGTGACGGATCGCCGCTCTACCGCCCGCCCTATCCCGCGTTGGCCCATGACCGGGTGCGGTTCGTCGGCGATTACGTCGCCTTTGTCGTCGCCGAAACCCGCGACCAGGCTCAGGACGCCGCCGAACGGATCGAGGTCGATTACGAACCCTTGCCCGCCAACGCCGACACCGCGGCGGCGATCGAACCGGGGGCGCCCCTGGTGTGGGACGACTGCCCCGACAACATCTGCTTCGTCCATACCGACGGCGATAAGGAAGCGGTGGAGACGGCGATGGCGTCGGCGGCGCACGTGGTGGAGCGCCGCTTCGTCATCAACAGGGTGACGGCGGCGACCACCGAGCCGCGCGGCTGCATCGGCGATTACAACCGTGCCGAGGACAGCTACACGCTGTATACGACCCTTCAGGGGACCCACGGTTATCGGTCCCAGTTGGCCGGTCATGTGCTCAAAATGCCGGAAAACCGGGTGCGGGTGGTTGCCGGCGACATCGGCGGCAGTTTCGGCATGAAATCGGGAATCTACAACGAAGGGCCGCTGGCGCTTTTGGCGTCCAGGGCCGTCGGTCGCCCGGTCAAGTGGATCTCGACCCGGACCGAGGCCTTCCTCAGCGATGCAGGCGCCCGCGACAACGTCACCGACGTGGCCCTGGCGCTGGATGCCGAGGGCCACTTCCTGGCGCTCAGGGTCAAGACCGTGGCCACCGTCGGCGCCTACCTGCAATCGGGAGGCGAAGGGTCCGCGGTCAACAATCTCGGCACGCTGGCGTCGACCTATCGAACGCCGGCCATCTCGGTCGACGTCACCGCCGCCTTCACCAACACCAATCCCATGCGCCCCTATCGCGGCAACGGCCGGCCCGAGGCGGCCCACGTCATCGAGGGCATCGTCGACGCTGCCGCCGACGAGCTCGGCATCGACCCGGCGGAGATCCGGCGGCGCAACATGATCCCGCCCGATGCCATGCCGTTCAAGACCGGCCTCACCTTCACCTATGACTGCGGCGAGTTCGAAAAGAACATGGAGATGGCGCTGGAACTGAGCGATTACGCCGGGTTCGAGGCGCGGCGCGAGGCCGCCGCCAAGGCCGGCAAGCTGCGGGGCATCGGCATTTCCAATTCGGTCGAGAAGGCGGCCTCGCCGGGGATCGAGGGCGCCGAGGTGCGCTTCGACCGCTCCGGCACCGCCACCGTGCTGACCGGTTCCATCACCCAGGGGCAGGGGCACGAGACCGTCTACAAGCAGCTGGTCTGCGACCGGCTGGGCCTTGATCCCGCCGATGTGCATTACGTCACCGGCGATACCGACAAGGTCGCCTATGGCCAGGGCACCGGGGGCTCGCGTTCGGCCACCATTGGCGGTTCCGCCCTCTACCAGGCGACCGAGAAGATCGTCGCCAAGGCGAGAAAGCTGGCCGCGCACATGCTGGAGGTCGAGGAGGAGGCGGTCGATTTCGAGGACGGCGTGTTCTCTGCCGCAGGCTCCAACCGTTCGCTCACCATCAAGGAGGTGGCCAAGGCGGCGGCCAGCCCCGCCAACCTGCCCGACGACATGGAACCGGGCCTGGTCGAGCTCTCGGTCTATGCCAACAAGGTGTTCAACTTCCCCAATGGCTGCCATGTCTGCGAGCTCGAGGTCGATGCCGAGACCGGGGCGGTCGAGATCATCAACTACAGCGTCATCGACGACGTCGGCACGGTGATGAACCCGCTCCTGCTGCACGGCCAGATCCAGGGCGGCATCGCGCAGGGCCTGGGCCAGGCGCTGATGGAGAACGTCGTTTTCGATGCGGATGGCCAGCAGCTCAGCGGCTCGTTCATGGATTACGCCATGCCCAAGGCCCATCATTTCGGCCCGATCACGATCAAGGCCAACCCGGTGCCGACCAAGACCAACCCCCTGGGCGTCAAGGGCGCCGGCGAGGCGGGCAATGTCGGCGCCCTGCCCGCGCTGATGAACGCGCTCACCGATGCGCTTTCGGTTCGCGGCGTGCGACAGGTGCCGATGCCGGCGACGCCCGAGGCGCTCTGGCGTGTGCTGCGCGATGCGGAAGCGGGCGCGGCCGGCTAGGCGCGCGGCGTCGGCTAGGCCGCGCCTTGTTTCGCCTTGGTCCAGGCCGTGAACGACATCAGCGCCACCATTACGGAAAGCAGCGCCATGGCGCTCGCGAACAGCGACCAATGGATGCCGATCACCGCACCGCCGAAGCCGACGGTAACGCCGGAAAACGCCTTCAGCCCGTTGCCCGACATGTTGTAGAGGCCGATCACACGACCGCGGATGCCTTCAGGCGCGTTGAGCTGCACCAGGGTTTGGGCCATGGAGTTGTAGGACAGGTTCAGGAATCCGGCGACGAACAGCAGCGCCACCGCCACCTCGTAGATCCCTGTCATAGCGAAGCCGGCGACCGCGAAGCACCACAGCATCACCAGGACGATGGCGGTAACCGGCTTGGGCTGCAGGAATCCCCGGGCTTCCAGCACGATGCCGGCGATCAGCGCGCCGCCGGCGTTGCCGGCAAGCAGAATGCTGTAATGCAGTCCGGCGCCGTGCTCGCCGAGGTCATGGGCGAATTCCGGCATTTGTGCCTGGTGGGCATTGCCGACGAACAGCGACGCGCAGCCCGCCAGCACCACCATCGAAACGATGGTGGGATTGATGGCGATGTCGCGAAGGGTCTGGACGATGTCCTGGAACCCGCGCACAGCGCGTGGCCTGCGTTGCACCTCGCCCTCGCGGAACTTGGGGCCGTAGGGCGCCTTCCACAGCCAGTAGATCAGCGGCAGGTAGAAAAGGGCATTGAAGAGGATGCCGGCGGTGGGACCGAGCAACAGCAGCAGCCCGCCGCCGATGGCGGGGCCCATCAGCACGCCCAGTTGCCGCGAGGTGGAGCTCAGGCGGATGGCGCTTTGCAGGTGCTCGCGCCCGACGATGTCGTGGATCAGGAGCTGGGCCGCGGGTCCCCAGAGCACCCCTGAGAGGCCGTGCAGCACCAGGAGTACCCCGGCGTGCCATTGGGCCAACGAATCGGTCCAAAACAGAAAGCCCCAGGCGAGCGAGACCGACATGAACAGCAGCATCGCGCATTGAATGATGCGGCGCGGATCGAAGCGGTCCGCCAGCGCCCCCGAATAGATCGAGAACAGCAGAAACGGCAGCCAGTGGGAGAGAACCGCGAATCCGGCCAGTGCCGGGGATTGGAATTTTTGGAAGATGATCCAGTAGCTGATCACGTGCTCGATGTTGTCGGCCATCATCGCCACCGCGGCATAGAGGAGGTAGGCGCGGCAGTCGGGATGGCGCAGCGCCGCAAACGACAGTTGTCTGCGGCCGGTGCCGCCGGCGGACGGGTTAGATTCTGTCATGTATTGGCCATCGAAGAAAAAACGGATGTCTCGGAGGAACACCGGGACACCGCCCTAGTATCCCCGCCCCCAAGCCGCCGGTGCAAGCCCTTTAAGCCGCGCCCTGGAAATCGCCAAGCCACGGCCAATGAAACCTTGGTATCCTCTTAGCGAACAGCGCCCTGGTTTTGAGGTGCCATAATTGAGAGATGGGGGACGCGACATGACCGAAATCGATTGGCTGGTCGAAGGGATTTCCTTCGGCAGCTGCGTTTGTGACTATTCCTGCCCGTGTCAGTTCGAAGCCCTGCCCACCCACGGATACTGCCAGGGCTTCGAGGTGTTTGAGATCGACAAAGGCCATTTCGGAGAGACCCGGCTCGATGGGCTCCGCGCGGGACTTCTTTACAAGTGGCCTGGCCCCATCTTCGAAGGAAACGGTGAGTTGCAGATGATCATCGACGAGCGCGCCGACGCCGACCAGCGTGCCGCCCTGGAGGCCGTGCTTGGTGGCGAGGAAACCGAAGAGGCAGCGACCCATTGGTGGGTCTACAGCGCCATGTCCAGCACCATTCATGAAACCCTGTACGCGCCTATTGAATTCCGATGCGACATCGAAGCGCGGACGGCCACCGTCGACATTCCCGGACTCCTCGAAGCCTCGGGCCGGCCCATCAGAAGCCCGGTGTCTGGAGAAGAGCATCGCGTGCGCATCGAAATACCAGGAGGAATCGAATTCGATCGTGCCGAGATCGGCAGCGCCACGACCAAATCGGGTGCAGCGATCAAGCTCGATCTCGACGACACCTACGGCCAGTTCAACTGGCTCCGCCACAGCCGAGGCGGACCGGTCCGCTAGGCGCTCGGCGTGGAGCGCGGCCCGTGTAACGAACCGGAAAAGCGGGTTTGCAATCACCGCCGGTCTGTAACACCCTATGATCATTGTTGCCATCACGCGACTGGAGGCGGGCGTTGCGATATCTGCACACCATGGTCCGAATCTCGGACATCGACGAATCCCTTCACTTCTTCTGCGATCTTCTCGGTCTGGTCGAGGTCGGCCGGCGCGACAGCGAAAAGGGTCGTTACACGAACATCAAGGTGGCGGCGCCGGAAGACGCCGAGCACGCGCGCAAGACCAACACCACCTATATCGAGCTGACCTATAACTGGGACCCGGAGGAGTACACCGGCGGCCGCAACTTCGGCCATCTCGCCTTCGGGGTGGATGACATCTACGAGGTCTGCCAGCGTTTGATGGATGCGGGGGTGGAAATCAACCGGCCGCCCCGCGACGGCCACATGGCCTTCGTCAAGACCCCGGACGGCGTTTCTTTAGAGCTTCTCCAGAAGGACGGATCCTTACCGGTCAAGGAGCCTTGGGCCTCGATGCCCAATACCGGCAGCTGGTAGCGCTTGGGCTGGGAACAGCGCCGACAGGAAAAGACCAAAAGGGGCCGCGTCGATGAGCACCGAGCGACAGGCCGAATAGACGGGCGAAGTGCTCGCTTTCAGCTGGAGATCGCGGGCCCTGTCGATCCGGTCTTCGAACCGATCGATGCGCCGCTGATGGCGACACCGACGTCACCGATGTCGAGGACACCATCGGCATACAGTTCGCTACAGGTCCGGCCGGCGAGGTCGATCGCAAGGCCCGGGGAGGAGGTCGAGCGTCGCCATGGTGAGGGGGCCGCCGCCTTGCCCGAGGCGCAATGCCTACCTGACCGACGAGGGTGTGGTCATGGACCCGAACTCTCGAAAGATCGGGCCCGCAATCCGGAATAGGTTAGAGCCTCACCGCCGCCGCCGGCTTACTGCAGCGGCAGGGAATGCCTGCGAGCCGGGTCTGCCGTCTTCTCTGTGCGAGCCTGGGTTGCGCCTCGTTAACCAATAATCAATCGACCTGTGCCAAATCGGTGATTCCCGGCACCTGCGGCGCCGTAAGGCGACCGGGTCGGGCATGCTCCGGTCGGGATCCCGTGTGGACAGGTCGGGTTCAATGTGACACTAGGGGAACGGAAACGATCATGACGCAGCCACCGCTTGCGGAAATGTGGAGACGCGACGAGGATGACTCATCGCTGCCCGTGTTGGATACAGAATGGCGTGAAGCGGCGCGCGGCGCGGCTGCCGGCATGCGTTCCCAGTCGAGGGGACGGCCGATGAAACTGGTCATTCAGATCCCCTGTTTCAACGAGGAAGAGACTCTTCCCGTCACCTTGGCGTGTCTTCCCCGCGAGGTCGAGGGCTTCGAAACGGTCGAGTGGCTGATCATAGACGACGGCAGCAGTGACCGCACGGTGGAGGTGGCGAAGGCCCATGGCGTCGATCACATTGTCTCCCATCCCCACAACAAGGGCCTGGCCCAGGCTTTCATGACCGGAATCGAGGCCAGCCTTCGGGTCGGTGCCGATGTCATCGTCAATACCGACGCCGACAACCAGTACGACGCGAAGGACATCCCCAATCTGGTCCGCCCGATCCTGGAGAAAGAGGCGCAGATCGTCGTCGGCGCCAGGCCGATCTCCGAAATTGAGCATTTTTCGGCGACCAAGAAGTTGTTGCAGCGGGTGGGGAGTTGGGTGGTCAGCCTGGCGAGCGGGGTTCGCATCCCCGATGCCCCGAGCGGCTTTCGCGCCATCGACCGCAATGCGGCGATGCAGATTTACGTGTTCACCGATTACACCTATACCATCGAAACCATCATCCAGGCGGGGCGGCGCAACATATCCATCAAGTCTGTCCCCATCTCGACCAACGAGGACACGCGGCCATCACGGCTGGTCAAGTCGAACCTGTCCTACGTGTGGCGCTCGATCATCACCATCGTACGAGTTTTCATGCTGTACATGCCGATGGCGTTCCTTGGCTTCCTTGCGGCGATCAGTGCCGCCGCCGGGCTGATCCTCGGGACTCGCTACCTTGTGTTCATGCTGATGGGCCAGGGCGCGGGTCATATCCAATCGGTGTTGTTGGCCGGAGTGCTCCTGATTTTCGCCATGGTGTTCCTGATGGGCGCGCTGATCAGCGACATGATTGCGGCCAATCGTCGTCTGTTGGAAGAGGTTCGCATACGCCGACTCAGCGTGGAGATCGAAAGGGAGCGAGCCGCTCCCGAGGTGCCAAAAGGTTAGGATCCGGAATGGGGCGGAGGTCGTTGCGATAGGCATCGTCGCAATTGCTCACGCCAATCCGATGACACTATCCCGAACCTCTCGCGCACCTTGGTGCAGTCGAGGACCGACCAGGCGGGACGCCGGGCGGGCGTCGGGTAGTGCGAGGTGGGAACGGGAACGATTTTTTTCACCGTCACCTTTTCGCCGGCGGCACGCATGTGCGCGATGATTGCTTCGGTGAAGCCAAACCAAGTCGTCGCTCCTGCTGCGGTGAGATGATATATGCCGGCCCGTTCGCCAAGCCATCGGCTGCCCGACGCTTGATCCACGCCGCTCAGTATTTGTGCCACCGACTCGGCAACCCATCCCGCCCAGGTGGGGGCGCCACGTTGGTCGTCAACGACCTGCAACTCCTCACGTTCGCAGGCGAGGCGCCGCATGGTGAGGAGGAAATTGGCGCCGCGAAGGGAATACAGCCAACTGGTCCGGAACACGAGATAGGCGCCGCCTGCGGCGGTGATCGCGTTTTCCCCCGCCACTTTAGAGCGTCCGTAGGCATTGAGGGGTGCGGGTGCGTCGTCCTCCGTGTAGGGATGCTCGGCGCTCCCGTCAAACACGTAATCGGTCGAGAAATGGACCAGGGTGGCATCGAGACGCCGTGCTTCGGTCGCGAGGATCCCCGGTGCTATCCCGTTGACCGCCATCGCCAGATCCGGTTCGCTTTCGGCGCGGTCGACGGCTGTATACGCCCCCGTGTTGACAATCAATCCTGGCTCAATCTCGCGTAGGGCGGCCAGGATCGAGTCGTTAGAGGCCAGGTCCAGGGCCGCCGGGTCGGGGGCGTGGACGGCGCCAAGATGCGCGAGCGCGGGCCTCAACGCGCCGCCCAATTGGCCATCTCCGCCAATCAGCAGGATGGGGCGCGCCCCGTTTGTCATTTCGGCTCCGTGTAGCGAGGTAGGCGGTTACGGTCGAGCTCGGAAAGGCGGGTTCCGGCGGCGTCTTTGTCTGACACGATTGGGTTGGAGACCGGCCAATCGATCTTCAAGGTGGGATCGTTCCATACCACCGTGATCTCGTTGTCAGGCGCATAGGTGTCGGTACATTTATAGACGAGAAGCGCGGTTTCGCTGACGACGCAGAAACCGTGAGCGAAGCCCTCGGGAATCCAAACCTGGCGTCCGTTTTCCAGCGACAGGTCGACGCCGACCCAACGCCCAAAACTCGGCGATCCCACGCGGAGGTCGGCAGCGACATCGTACACCGCGCCTTGCAACACCCAGACCAACTTTCCTTGAGCACTGGGGTGCTGGAGGTGGAGCCCTCGCAAGACGCCGCGCTTGGAGAAGGAAAAGTTGTCCTGAACGAAAGTTGCGCCGATACCTGCGTCGGTGTAGCGGTCCTGGTGCCAGGTCTCCTGAAAGAATCCCCGCTCGTCGCCGAAGCGTTGGGGCTCCACGATCAGGACGTCGGCAAGTTCCGTCTGTTCGACCTTCATGTGTGCGGTAGCTTTAGAATTTGGAGCAAATATGCGCCGTAGCCGCTTTGCTCGAGAGGTTCGGCGAGGGCGCGGAGGCGGTCATCGTCGATGAATCCCATGCGCCAAGCCACCTCCTCGATGCAGGAGATTTTCAGGCCCTGGCGGGCCTCGACGACTTCGACGAATTGCGCCGCCTGGAGAAGCGAGTCCGGGGTTCCGGTATCGAGCCAGGCCGCGCCGCGACCGAGGCGCTCGACCCGCAATGAGCCCCGCCGCATGTATTCGCGGTTGAGATCGGTGATCTCAAGCTCGCCCCGTGGCGACGGCGTCAACGACTTGGCAATAGACACCGCATCCCGGTCGTAAAAATAGAGCCCAGTGACGGCATAATTGGATTTTGGATGGTCCGGTTTTTCGTCGATCGATACGGCCCGGCCCTCGGCATCAAGCTCGATCACGCCATATCTTTGGGGGTCCTGTACCCAATAGGCGAAGATGGTCGCGCCGTCCGCTTGGGCCGAAACCGCTTGAAGGCGCTCGGCCAGGCCACGGACGTAGAAGATATTGTCGCCAAGGATCAAACAGACGGGATCCGACTGGATGAATTCCTCGCCGATGATGAACGCTTGCGCCAGTCCCTCGGGTTTGGGCTGGACGGCGTAGCTGATGGCGATACCCCACTGGGAGCCATCGCCCAGCAGGCGTTGGAAGGCATCGGAATCCTCGGGCGTCGTTATGACCAGAATGTCTTGGATGCCGGCCAACATCAACACCGACAGCGGATAATAGATCATCGGCTTGTCGTAGACCGGCAGCAGCTGCTTGCTGACGCCTTGGGTGATGGGAAACAGGCGCGAACCGGTGCCTCCGGCGAGAATAATCCCTTTGCGCGAGATGCGTGTGGTCATCTGATTTTTTCCTCGCCGGTTTGCGCACCCAGCCCGAGCCGCTCTGCGCGATAATCGCCCGACAGGATACGTTCCCACCATTGGCGATTGTGCAAATACCAGGCGACGGTGTCGCGAAGCCCCGCTTCGAAACTTGTTCGCGGTCGCCAACCGAGTTCTCGTTCGATCTTGGAGGAGTCCATCGCATAGCGGAGGTCGTGTCCGGGACGGTCGGTGACGAATTCGATCAGGCCGGCATGGGGCGCATGAGCCGAATCGGCCAGCAGCTCGTCCATCGCCGCACACACCGCCTCGGCGACGTCGATGTTGCGGCGCTCGGCATTGCCGCCGATGTTGTAGGTCTCGCCGATGCGGCCCCGCTCCAAGACCAGGCACAGGGCCTCGGCGTGATCTTCGACGTGAAGCCAGTCGCGAATGTTTTCCCCCTCGCCGTAAACCGGCATCGGTTCGCCCTTCAGCGCCTTAAGGATCAGTACGGGGATCAGCTTTTCGGGAAATTGATAGGGGCCGTAGTTGTTGGAGCAGTTGGTCACGATGACGGGAAGCCCATAGGTCTCGTGCCAGGCGCGCGCGAGGTGGTCCGAGGCCGCCTTGCTCGCGGAATAGGGCGAACGGGGGGCATACGGTGTGGTCTCGGTGAACAGGCCGTCTTCTCCAAGGCTCCCGAAGACTTCGTCGGTCGAAATGTGATGGAAGCGAAAACGATCACGATCTGCCCCGTCCAAGCCGGCCCAGTAACGGCGCGCGGCCTCGAGCAGGGTAAAGGTGCCGACGATATTGGTGCTGATGAAATCGGCGGGGCCGTCTATCGAACGGTCGACATGGGATTCGGCAGCCAGGTGCATTACCGCGCGGGGCCGATAGTCCTTGAAAATGCGCGTCATCGCGGCGGCATCGCAAATATCGGCGCGCTCGAAGACGTGACGCGGATCATCGCGCGCCGTCCCCAGGGACTCGAGATTGCCCGCGTAGGTCAGTTTATCGACGTTGACGACGGTATGGTCGCTTCCCCCGATCAGCCGACGAATGACCGCGGACCCGATGAACCCTGCGCCGCCAGTTACGATGATCGTCACCCTGCATCCTTTCCCTTTGCGACAGCGCCATAATACCTCGCACGCTCGTCCCGCTTAGCGGAGGTGACCGATAGTTCGGCCCAAACTGAAAATTCAAGACACCCTAATATCCGACAAATGTGCCCCATTTCATTAACGACCCTGAGGCCGAGACGGAAATCTCAATGTCTCCGCTCCGGTATCTCCGATCACGGTTTCCCAATTTTCGTGCCGTCAATCGCCTGGGCCGCGCGGACGGCTCTGGCGATTTCCGCCTTCGTCATCTCCTCGGTCAACTCATTCAGGAGGTGCTCGGCGTATTTATGACCCTGGGCCGCGGCACGCGAATACCACTTGTGAGCCTCGACGCGGTCCACTGGTCCGATGAGGCCAGTGGAATACCACTTGCCCAGGGTCATCTTTGCCGGCGCGAATCCGTTATTGGCCGCCTTGGTGACCAAGCGCACCGCGGCCTTCTCGTCCCGGTTCACGATCAAGCCATTTTCATGCCAGAGGCCTAGTCTGTGCTGGGCCTTAGGTAGGCCCAACTCCGCCGCCTCGCGCATCCACCGCATGGCCAGCGTGGGGTCTCGGAAATCATTGTCGAGCCCGGCATAGAGCATTCCTACATCGTATTTGCCGCCTGCCCCGGCTACCTCGGCCGCCAGATTTAACCACATCTTCGCTTCCATCTTGTTCTTGGCGACGCCTTTTCCCTTGGCCAACAGTTGGCCAAGGTTGAAGCAGGCCCAAAAATGCTTCTGAGATGCAGCGCGTCTATACCAATGAGCAGCTTTCCTGAAATCTTGCGGTGTGCCTTGACCGAATTCATGCAGAAAGCCGATCGCATATTGGGCATTGGCTTGGCCGGCCAACGCGAGGGGTAGCCAAAGGTCGATGGCGGCCTTGTATTCGCCCTTGCTTGCTGCTGTAACGCCGAGACGGTAATCCCGGGCCGGCTCGGCACCAACCTGCAGGGGAAGGCAGATAGCCCAAAGCACTAGAAGAAAGCAGGGAATGGCACGACGAGCCGCGCGTCCGGCGCGGCGCAGGTCAGGTAATGTCGGCGCGCCGCACCCCGGCCGAGCGATGGGCATCGACTGGGGTCCCGGCGAGGTGAAACCGTCTCTGTCAGCTGCGTGGGGAGGGGAAGGGTGCATCACGGATTTTCCAGATCGGTTTGGCTTCACGAGGACCCAGTATCAGTAAAAGTGTGGGGCGGCTTCAATTCCGAATGCCCCTGATTACAGCGTTCGTTTCACGGCGCATAAACACGGTCTGCATTCACAAAGATCCTGATGGGTTGGCCGTCCCAGACTTGTTTGCGATCGAGCGTAATTTCTGGCCGACGAAGTATGCCGCCCCGTCTCCGGCAATGGTAATCACACGAAATGCCAGGGCGATGACAACCGCGTCGCCGGCTGCGACGAAAGGGGTCAATCCGACAACCAGCACACCTTCCCTCATGCCGAGGCCGCCAGGTGCGCCCGGCGTCAGCGTCCCGATCGTCCAGGCGGCGATGAAGACCACCGTGGCGTAAACCACGGTGAAGGTGGAAGCGGGTTCGAATTGACCGACCACCAGAAACAGTCCTAATCCCATAAAGGCGAAGGATAATGATTGGCAGATCAGCACCTTTGCGGTGGCGTGAGTCGATGGCCAGACATCGAGGCTGCTCCTGAGAAATGCCGGGATGAGGCGGTTGAGCCATGGCAGACCGACCGTCCAAGGCAAGAATAGCGGCACAACCCCAAAGGCGATGAGCACAGGCAATGAAATCCACATATCGGGCAAGTAGACAGTCATCGGTTCCAGCGCCACCGGATCGAAAATCCAGCACAGCGATGTAAGAATGACGGCGGAGGATATCGCCATCATCGTCTCGATGGCGATCGACATCACGCCCTGGTGAACATTGACACCATGCATCTTGGCAAACGCAATACGTCCCAGGTAATGGCCCACATTGCCCGGCAGATACTTTCCGATTTGACTTGCCAGCACGATGCCCACGGCGGCGCAAAAGGATAAGTTTCCCACGCCACCCGCAATCAGGTAATGCCAGCCGATGGCGCCCCAGGCGAGGGCGACAAGGGCGCAAAGGACGGCGGCTAGACAGAAGGCCCAGAAACCGGGGTCATGGAGTACGATCGAGGGAAGGTTGCCGGCGCTGATGGAAAAATAATAACCGACGATGGAAAATCCGATCACCGGGAACAGCACCCTTGTAAATTTGAGGGTCGCGGCTTTCATCGTTTCCTTGCCACCACGATCAGCCCGTTGCCCAATCGCCCGAGCAACGGAGTCGCCTGCAGGGCAATCATGACCTTCAGCATCGCGACGTAAGGCCATGTCTTGCATAAGGGCCAATATTTCACGAACTGAGACCTATCGGTGCCGATCTCGGCGGTTTTCTGGGCCATTGTCCGAGAGTCCTCGGCGTCGGACCCGCTCGTCGCTCGCTTCGATCCGAACAAACGCGCCAATCGCGAAAGTACCGATCGTGGCGGCCCGAAGCGGAGGAATTCGATGATTGTCGCCAGGGGAAAACCATAATATTCACAGCGTTCGACCCGGAGTCCCGCCGCTTCCACCACCGCGATCAGGTGTTTGCGACTGTAGCGGCGGAAATGCCCGGCACGCAGGTCGCCCGCGTTCCACATCCATTGATGTGCCGGCACCGCCAGTACGGCCATGCCCCCGGGCTTGAGCCATTCAGCCCAGTCCCGCAACGCGGCGGCATCATCGTCTATGTGTTCCAAAACCTCTAATGCGCTGATGCAATCGAATTTTCCCCGCCAGTTGTTTTCCGGCTCACCGTGGAGAACGATTCCACTGTTGTTGGCGAGAATTAGCCGACCGACTTCCAAGGCGAACGCTGAGGATTCCAGCCCTTCAGCCCGCCACCCCATTTGGGCAAGATCTACCAGCAGCCCACCCGGCCCACAGCCAATATCAAGAAACCGACCCGTGCCGGCACCAACAAGATTCAAAACGCGGGCCCGGCGCATCGAATAACGTGGCGCTGGAATCCATCCCAGGGCCGGGGCGGCGACTCCGAGGCTCTCATGATACTCGGTCGAATTCGTGTTCAGTTGGTCCATCAATGGATCCAAATTATTACTCGACAGCCTTCGTGAGAATCCTGCACCACGCAAGCCCCAAGAAGACTGACCAAAGCGTATCCGCGCAAGGTGAATACAAACCGTTTAAATACCTCTTAACCAAGTTTCCATCTAATCAGATTTCTATAGAATGCTCTGGACTGTGGTCCTCGGATGCCATCTCGACGCCGGCAACCGAACATCATGACGCATAGGACGCCGGGCAGCTCCCACCGGGGTTTCGCCGATCTTAATACTTTGGTCCCGTTTCCCTTAATTCCTAGTTTCGATCAATGGGTCTTTCCCGCCGATGCGTGATTCGTTCGATCCTCTGGTGCTGAAGAAAGGCCTATTATTAACGGTTCTTGCCGCGGCCACTCTGATTTACGGGCTGTTTCTAGCTCCTCCATTGGCGCCGAGCATAGACGAAACTATTTACCACGCCGCCATCGAGCGCTTCGCGATGGGCGGCCATCTGACCCTGCCAAATGGCTACCTCGCCTTTCCGTCGGAAACCCTGCGCCTCATGGTGTTGATCCCGTCGGAAAACGGGTTGGCGCCGCAATATCCCGCCGGCTATGCGATCTTGGCAGCACCATTTTTCCACCTTCTTGGTGCTCAGGGTGCCGTGCTGATAAATGCGCTCGCCTTCGTTGCAATACTCGGCTTAACTTATTTGATCGGCAGGGAATTGTTCGAGGACGAGCATCTGGCCCTGAACGCCGCATTGTTCATGGGGCTCTGCACGTTCTCCATCGAATACGCTTTCACTGTCTTCCCGCATGTGCTGAGCGGGGCAGTCGTCGCACTTGCGGCCTATCTTGCGATCATTGGCGTCAAACGGGAAACCCTCAGTCATAGCTTGTTTCTGCTTGGCTCGGCGGGCTTGGTGGTGGGGCTGGGTGTCAACATCCGCCTCGACATTATTCTCGCGGCGCCGGCCATCGGCGTTTGGCTGCTTGGTTCGGGGCGGATGCCTGTCATCAGGATCGCTGCATTTGCATCGGCTTTAGCGCCCGGCCTGGCGATGAGTGGCTATCTCAATTACGTGAAGTTCGGTCTTTTCAAGTTTTTCAGCTATGGCTTTGAATTCCTTCCTGGCGAGGAAACGCTCGCCTCTGTGTCGGTATATGGGGCGCTGTTGCCCCTGGTCCCCGTCATCGGCGCGCTGGCGGTGGGCTTTGCCTTTCCCGCATTCCGAAACCTGTTTCTCGGATTGAGAGGATTAATCATCGGAACAGGTATCGTCGCTGCCGTGCTCGTTATGCCGTTCACAAGCGCCATCGCTCTGCAGCTGCTGAGAGGCCTCTACGTTCTTCTGGTCGACCTCCAGAGCCTCGACTTTATCCGCCAAGCGGGCATTCACGACGTTGGTGGCGGCAAAATCATGTTTCTCGGAAGGGTGAAGAAAGCGCTTTTTGAGAGCATGCCCTATGCCGGGTTTATCCCCTTGGCGATCGCCGAGCTCTTCAAGGTACGCCATCGGGGCGCGGTCGCCCTCTGCTGCCTGTTGGCATTGGCCTGGTACACATTTTACGGCGTCAACCAATGGCATGGCGGAAGCGGCACCAATGTGCGTTATTTCCTACCGACATTGCCCTTCGTGTCGATCTTGGCGGCCCTGGCCTGGCGGGAGCTGGCGCCGGAATGGTCAATCCAGGGGCGGCAGACGAGATGGCTCTGGTTTATCTTGGTGGCCATAGGCCTCGCCCTTGCCCTCCTTTTCCTGAGCGTGAAGCCCATCCTCCCGGTGTTTTTCCTGCTGGGCGGCGGGAGATTGCTCTTTCTTATCGCCGTAGGACTTTCGGTTGTCCTACTTTTGTTGCCCAACCTGGGGCCTTACCTGAAGAGGGCGGCGATCCTGTTTTATACGCTTTGCCTGGCGGTGGCTTTTTTTGGAGCCTATTTCGCCGACCTCTACTTGTCCCAGGATCGGAGATATGCCCATGCGGAGCGGATGCGCCAATATTCCTATGAATTCTTGGAGCCCAACGCCCTCGTAATTACGCTCGCGATATCGCGCTTCTATCAGCATTTGGCGCGTCCCGAGGGGATGCTCGCACGGGGCCTTGACGCGTCCACCAGCATCGATTTCAGTTTGATCGACTGGGCCCTCGATCAAGGGCGGCCGGTCTACATTCAAGGCGCGATCCGCCTTGAATTCGAGCGCCATCCGGGGTCCGGTGCGTATCGGATCGAGCGGATGAAGGAAACCCTGGATCAGGAAATGTACAGGGTTTTCCGCGCCCGGTGACCAATCCCCCAACCGAGATGCTGGTGGCCCGATGGTGCCACTTGGGCCACCCTTATCGACTCGGCGAGCGCCCGGCAAAACCTGGCCTGCGCCGAAGGTTTGACTTCAGGGGGGTTCTGCGCCAACACGGCGCATTTGGGCCGCGTTTGATATCAGGGCGAGCAGTTCTTCTCCGATCGCCTTCGGCGAGATCGACAGCGCAATCTCGCCATGAAGCGGCCGTGCCGGTCGCGGCCCGGCGGCAAAGCCTCGGACCGCCTGCAACAACGCCTCCGGATCGGCCGGCGGCACCAGGAACACACCGGGCATGTCGGGCGACAGCAGCTCTCGAATCGCCGGTGAATCGCGGGTGATCAACGGCGCCCCCGCGGAAACAACCTGGAACACCTTGTTGGGGATCACCCGAGCCGCCTTTGCCGTGTCGCCGAAAATGCCCAGGCAAATGTCCGCCCGTTCGATCTGAGAGATCAGCTCGGCAAACTCGACCCAGTCGATCCATTCGATATCCGCCGGGGCTTCGCCGATCAGGGCGCGGATCTTGGCATCCTCCTGGCCGCGACCGATGAGCACCCATTTGATCGGATCGCCGTAGGCGGCCTGTGCCGCCCGGACGATGGTCTCTATACCGTGCAAAGGGATGAACTGCCCATAGAACAGCACCCTCAGCGGCCCCGCGCTCAGGCCCTCTCCTTGGCTCGGGGGAAAGGATTCGGGTTCGACCCCGACAAAGACGCTGGCCAGTTTGTCCTCGCTTACGCCGAAGGTGGCGGCGAAGTATGCGGCATGTGCACGGGTATCCAGGACGATGGTGCGTGCGGCCCGGCAGGCGAGCCATTCCCAGGCGAACAGGAGCCAGGCCAGGGGGTGGCGGGGGCCGAAGATGCGGCGGTCCTCGACCACGGTATCGTAAAGGGAGATGAAGGCGTCCCAGATCACCGGAACGCCGCGCAGCTTGGCGAAGGGCCAGAGTATGAGCACATCGAGGTGACCCAGGTAATTGACCATGACGGCATCATGGGCGGGGGCGCGCAGGTAGCGCCAGATCAGGCAGGGATAGGCGCACAGCCAACGCAAAAGCAGCCAAAGCTTGCGGCCGGTGCCGTCGATGCTTCCCTTGTCTTCAATGCCGGACCAGATATCGGCGTGGATCTCGACGATCTCGGTGCCGGTTGCCCGGAGGCCGCGCGAAAGGATCCTCACGCGGGGCTTGCCTTCGTCATATGTTCCCCAGAATACGACGCGCATGCTATTCGGCCCTCATCTCATGAGAGGGCGGCATTGTCGGGCGAATCGGCATTCTTTAAGACCGCCATTTCCGGGTACCACGTGCGGCGACCCAAATGTAAGCGATATCGGATTCCGCTTCACTGCAGATGCCGCCCACCGTGTGCCACCGGGTCTCACGGTTTTGCCCCGGTGTGCGGCAGGATGCGGTACAGATCGCCGCCGCTGCCCGAAGCGGGCATGATCTCATAGCCGCGGGCCCGCCCGTCCTCCTTCAGGAACGCCACCGTCTGCGCATCCGTATAGACCGGGCGCTTTCGCGCGTGATGCCAATCGACCAGGTCGGCATCGAACTTGTCCTGGCCCACCAGGTAGATAGCCGTCCGCCCCTGGGCCCGCATAAAGTGGCAGTAATAGCGCCGGGGCAAATGGGAAATCACCAAGGCGTCGGGCTCGATCCGCGCGCAATCCTGACGCCCTTCGATGTCCCATCCCCGCTTGATGGTGCTGATCGCGAGGTCGTGGAAATAGGCGCCGAAGAAGGCCGCCATCAGGGTCAGTCCGAACACCCCGCGCGCAAGAGGGGCGAGCCGCCTGACCGAGGGCGAGATCAGCACCATCAGCGCCGCCGCCAGCGCGCAGACGAACAATCCCTTGCCCAAGCCGACCAGGAATAAGACCGCGACCCCGTGCGTGGAGCGCCAGGCGAGAGCGATCAACACCGCGAGCAGAAGCGCAGACAGGAGCTTTTGGCGATTGCCCCAGGGCCGCGGCCCCGGCTCGAGGGCGATCAGCTGCGCCCAGGCGGCCGCGGCCAGGATCGCCAGCAGCGGCAGCATTGGCGTGAAATAGCGCAGGTTGCTCGATTGGCCCCCGTGCCACTGGTTGACGGCGAAGAACGTGAACCATGCCAAGGGCAGCAGGACCAGCAACACGTAGGGCGCGCGATCCCCGCGCTGAAACAGCCGGACCAGGGGCAGGGCGAAAAAGCCGGCATAGGGGAGGCTCTCGAATAAGGCCTTCTTCACGCCGCCGGCGAACAGGATCCACCCGCCCTCGTGGACGGCACTGCGGCCCGAATACCGTGCGACGAAATCGTAACTTTGCAGATCGAAGAGGAGCACGTAGAGGCCCCTGAGCGCGCGCAAGACCAGGCCGCCGGTGGCCGGCATCGCGACGGCGAGGCCGACGCCCGCCGCCAGCGCCAGCGCCCCGCGCCACCCTAGGAAGAGTGTGCGCACGCGTTCAAAGGCGAAGGAGACGGCGACCAGCAGCGCAACGGCCAGGAGCGGCAGCAGCTCATGATAAGCGGCGAGGGACGTGAGGTTGGCGGCGCCGGTGCCGGTGTCTGCGCCATAGGTGAGAGGCTTTAAGGTGCCGAACTTGAGGTAATTGAGCCATGAGGAGAGCATCAGGCCCGGGGCAAGGCCGAGCAGCAGCGCCGCGATCCTGCCGAGTGGCGCTCGGCCGCTTCCGAGCAGCCAGGCGGCGAGCAAAGGCACGATGATGATGACATCGACCCGCACGTGGATGCCGAGGCCGATGAAGATCCCGGCCAGCGCCGCGTTCACCCTTGCGCCCGTCGCAGAGCGCCACGACAGGGCCGCGAAATAGACCGCCAGCGTCATCGCGAGTGCCGCAACCCCGTGGGGCAGGATGGCGAAGGCGTAATCGGCGATGAAACTCGCCAACATCAGGATCAGGGCGGCGTTCAACGCCAGCCGATCGTCGTCGAGCAGCACCTTGGCCAGCCGCTCGGTGACGAAAACCAGTGCGATCACGGCAAAAGTGTTCAGCAGAATCATGCTGCGAATGCCGCCAACCATAAAGAACGGCGCGGCGAGGAAGGCGTACCCGGCGGGATACTGCGGCGTCAGTCCATGGGCGGTCGGGGTCAGGAACAGAAGCCTCAGCGTCTCCGAGGGGGTCTCTTCATAGCCGGTCTTGAAAAACAGGCTGCCCGCCTCGACGAGACGCTCGGTCATCGCCGCATAGAGGAACTCGTCGGTGGTCAGGAAGCCGGCGGGGGCGAACAACAGCGCGTATAGAATATAGAGGACCGATAAAGCCGCGAGACAATGGCGCTTGCCCGGGTGGTGCAGTGACAATTCCGTCGCCATGTCTCTCCTCTGGCGCGGCTTTGGGGTCGACGTCGCCGCGCCGGCGATGCGCGCGCGGCTGGGGCGCCGGACCCTGCGGTCGGGGCAAATGAGTATCACGTTTTGCCCGACTTGCCACCCGATCTTCGCACCCCGCCAGGGCATGGCGGCGCACCGGCATGTGCGTCGTGGCGGGGAAGGCCTCCGGTTCCACTCGGCGCAAGCGGCTGAGCCCCCTCAAATTAACGCCTTGTTGAGCCCCCTCAAATTAACGCCTTGTTAAGACCCGCATTTTAGGATGCCGCTATGGTTAACAGAATGGGATAACCAAGAGATGGCCACCCAAGCTGCAGAAATCGTCCAGGATCAGGACGCGACCATCCCTTCCGCGGCGGCCGTTGAGAACGCCGGAGATCAGCGCTTCGGCACGCCCCGTTTCAATCGGCGGCTTTCCGACAAGATCTTAGCGGCCTACAACCACGCCTATGCCGCCGACGAGGCCGAGCTGGCCAACAAGCTCCGGGTGTTGCTGGAGGAGGCCGAGGCCAAGGAACTGGCCCATTGCGAGCGGCCCGGCGCCAGCGTCATCGACAAGCCTATCAGGCGCAGCTCCAACGCCGTGCATCAGGCGCATTTGTGGTCTCAGTTCGTCGACGCGAAACAGGGATACGTTTCCTTGTCGATCCGGGAAAATTCTCCGCTTGAGGACGTGGAGGCCGCCTACGCGGGCATGCGCAACTCCTATACCCGTTGGGCCGTGTCCTGACCCTTGGGGGCGGCTTCGTTTGGGAACCGGGCAGACCGCCTCGGCGCCCCTGCCTGCAGCCGGGATCGAGGCGGCGCGCCGGCAAATGCCGATATATTCAAAAAACTTAAAATTAAAGATAAATTCAATTTTATATAAATTGACACAATGTTTTAGAGAATGCAATACGAGACACTGTAAAAGCGAAGTGGGTTCAGTAACGTTTTTTTAATAGTTCGTTTTTATCTTATACGAGCTTGGGCCCTTATGGGCGTGGGAGGGTCTCCGTTCAACTGTGACTGATGGAGGCCAGGATTAATAGGAGGGTAAACTATGTACACTTATGCGTTGAATTGGCTGAAGTCCTTCATTGAGAAGGACGAGGGCGTCACCGCCATCGAGTATGGTCTGATCGCTGCCCTCATCGCGGTTGTCATCATTGCCGCCGTGACTCTGGTCGGCACCGAGTTGAACAACACCTTCACGACCATCCAAGGTGCGCTGTCCAACGCCGGCTCCAGCTAAGGGTGACCAGCATGCCGGCCGACGGGGTCTTGATCTCGCGGTCGGCGATGGGGTTTCCGGGATCTTGCCGTCGCGAGATCCCGGCATTCCCCCCTCCCCACCAATCCGCTTCGGGCGAAAATGAATTTTGATTGAAATAGTTTTGGGTATAGGTTTAACCATATTCTTGTTGCGACCGGATAATCTCGTCCGGATCGGCGTGGGAGTTTTTAAGGAGCGTAGAATTTCGAATTCGGATTAGGGGAGCGGATCAACCTGCCCTGACCGGATTATCGTCGCTACGCAGTTTTTTGAAAGGATGCGGACATGAGAATCGGCGCTGTCATCATGTTGGTCGTTGCTCTGGTGCTCGGGGGGCTGTCCGTCTTCGCCGCCCGCAACTGGATCGAGCGACAAATCGCGGGTAGTGCCGCAGCCAACAAGCCCCAGTTGAATACGGTCAAGATCGTCGTCGCGCGGACCCAGTTGAACTTCGGGGACAAGATCAAAGACGAGCATCTGACCGAGGTGACATGGCCCAAGGCCAGCGTTCCCAAGGGGTCCTTCCGCAGCGTTCGCCAGTTGCTCGATGGAAAGCGCCCCCGTGTCGCCCTGCGCCGGATCGAAATCAACGAACCCCTTCTCAAGAGCAAGGTGTCGGGATTCGGTGGCCGCGCGACGCTGTCGGCGGTTCTCAAGGGAGACCGACGGGCCGTGACCATCCGGGTGAACGACGTCACCGGTGTCGCCGGTTTCCTGCTGCCGGGTGATCGGGTCGATATCCTGATGACGCGCAAACAAGGCAAAAGCGATCGCCGCACCGGCGTCCTGTTGCAGGATTTGAGGATCCTCGGCGTCGGCCAGTTGGCGAGCGAACGCCACGACAAGCCGGTGGTGGTGCGCACCGTCACCGTCGAGGCCACGCCCGACGAATCCCAGAAACTGATCTTGGCCCAGCAAGTGGGGACCCTGTCGATGGTGCTGCGCCCGGTGACCGAGCGCACCGTCGTCAGCATTCGCCCGGTGACCGTCTCCGACCTGACCCGGGACCAGTCCGATCCGACCCGCCTCAATCCGCCCAAGCCGGGAACGAAGAAGAAGGCGGCAAAGGTCGCCACGTTGACGAAGAAATTGCGCCGCCTGCCGCGAAGGGACCCGTCAAAGGTCATCGGCATCCATCGGGGCTTGAAGTATTCCCGCCAGCGCGTGATGCCCGAGCGCGATGGCCAGCCGCGGAGCGGATTCCTCCCGACGCCAGGGGCGGCAGGCGATAATTCGAGCGCCGCGCCGACGCCGAAGAGCAAGGGGATCCCCGTGCCTTCGGATTCGCTCCTGCAGTCTGGAATGGCGCCCGACGCGGCGCCGAGCCAACCGTAAGGACGGGAGGCGCCGCGGGAACGGGGAAAGTTTTTTCACAATTTTCGGCGTTTAGGGCAATAATGCTCGAATTCTTACTTCGACGGTAGGGAGGTATCTAGGGGTGATTGGTCGACCGGTCGAATCAATGGGTGCTGCAGCCGAGCGCAGATCTCTGACATTTTTCACGAAAAACGGCGTGCCCGCGAAGGCCAGGCGCGCCGTCTCTACCGTCCTGACGGGGGCGGTTTTCGGCGTCGCCTTTGCGGCGGTGTTCGCCGCTACCAGCGGCGAGGCCTGGGCCCAGACCGCCAGCAACGGGTCCGAGGTGCGTATCCAAAGGGGCGCGGGCGTCCATGCCGGCGAGTTCATCGTGCCCATCAACAAGTCGCAGATCCTGCGGCTCGACGTCCCCTTCAACAATATTTCCATCGGCAACCCGAAGATCGCCGACGTGCTCGCGCTGACCGACCGCACCATGTATATCCTGGGCAAAGGGATCGGATCGACCAGCTTGACCATCTTCGGGCCGAACCGGCGCCTGATCGCCGTGGCGGACCTGGTGGTCACCTACGATATCGAGGGCATCAAGGCGCGCCTTCACGATCTCATGCCGAACGAGAAGTTCGAGGTGCGCGCGGTCGGCAACGCGGTGGTCCTCGGCGGCTACGCCTCGAGTGGCGGCAGCGCGCAGAGGGCAATGCAGATCGCGTCGCAGTTCGCCCCCGGCAAGGTC
>JAWWBR010000044.1:0-24385 GCA_033720855.1 Alphaproteobacteria bacterium | reverse complement strand
GGTCCAGGAGGCGGTCTCCGATCTGCTGTTCGGCGGCGACGGCGACAAGGTGCGCCATGTCGCCGACAACACCGGCGGCGGGTTCGGCACCCGGTCCAAGATCTATCCCGAGATCATCGCCATCTGCTATGCGGCCAAGACACTGGGCCGCGCCGTCAAATGGCTGGGGGACCGGTCCGAGACCTTCGTCTCCGACCTGCACGGGCGCGATCAGGTGAACAGCGCCGAATTGGCTTTCGACGCGGATGGCAAGATCCTCGGCTACAGGTTGGAAACGCTCGTCAATATCGGCGCCTGGGTCACCGAGAACGGCGCCCGGCTGGCGATCGACGGCGGCGGACGCATCGTCGGCGGCTGTTACGATATTCCCGTGCTCTATTATTCGTGCCGCAACATGATGACCAACACGGTGTCCACCGACACCTATCGCGGCGCCGGCCGCCCGGAGGCGAACTACATCGTCGAGCGCCTGATGGAGAAGGCCGGCGAAGAGTTCGGCATCGATCCCAACGAGCTGCGCCGGCGCAACTTCATCACCACCTTCCCCTACGCCACGCAGATGGGCATGAACGTCGATTGCGGCGATTTCGCCGCCTGCATGGACATGGCCATGCGGGATGCCGACTGGGACGGATTCGAAGACCGCCGGGCGGAAGCCCGGGCCCGCGGCAAGCTGCGCGGCATCGGCCTGGCGTCTTTCATCGAAGGCGCCGGCGGGCGGCCGGAAGAGTTGATGCGCGTGCGCTTTGAAGAGGACGGTACCGTCACCGTCTTCTGCGGCACCTATTCCCACGGCCAGGGGCATGACACGGTCTACTCCCAGATCGTAGCCGAGAAGATGGGCATTCCGTTCGAGGCCGTCCGCCTGGTCCAGGGCGACACCGATACGGCGCCGGCGGGCGCTTCGGGGACCTATGGATCGCGGTCTTCGCAAATGGGCGGGGTGGCGATCATCCGGGCGCTGGACATCATCGTCGAGAAGGGCAAGACCATCGCCGCCCATCTGTTGCAGTCGGAGGCCGAGGACGTCACCTTCTCCGAGGGCGCGTTTTCGGCCGGCGCCGGCTCCGTCACCCTCGAGGAAGTGGCGAAGGCGGCCCATGATCCCGCCAGGCTGCCCGAGGGCCTGTCGCCGGGCCTGGACGAGACCTATCACTATATCCGCGACGGCGGGCGCAACGACCAGAGTTTCCCCAACGGCTGCCATATCTGCGAGGTCGAGGTCGATCCCGAGACCGGCGACGTGGAGCTTCTCGGCTACAGCGCCGCCGACGATTGCGGCACCGTTCTCAATCCCCTGATCGTCCACGGCCAGGTCCATGGCGGCGTCGCCCAGGGAATCGGCCAGGCGCTGACGGAACACACCGTCTATGACGAGGAAACCGGGCAGTTGCTGACCGGATCGTTCATGGACTACGGCATGCCCCGGGCCAAGCACTTCCCTAACATCACGGCGGAATTCAATCCGATCCCATCGACCAACAACGAGCTCGGGGTCAAGGGTGCCGGCGAAGCGGGCTGCTGCGGCGCCCCACCCGCCTTCGTCAACGCCGTGCTCGACGCGCTGCGGCCGCTAGGCGTGAAACATCTGGACATGCCGTTGACGCCAAACAATATTTGGCGTGCAATTCATGAGGCCAGCACTGAAGGAGCGACATCCTGATGGATATGACAGGTGAACAGAGGATCGCCGCGCCCCGACAGGTGGTGTGGGAAGCTTTGAACGACGCCGAGGCCCTGAAGGCCTCGATTCCCGGCTGCGAGGAGGTGGAGAAGAAATCCGACACCGAATTCTCGGCCAAGGTCCGGCTCGCCGTGGGCCCGGTCAAGGCACGGTTCTCCGGCGAGGTCACGTTGAGCGACATCGACCCGCCCAACGGCTATACCCTTACGGGCCAGGGTTCGGGCGGAGCGGCGGGCTTCGGCAAGGGCGAGGCCAAGGTGACGCTGACGGAAGACGGTGACGAGACCGTGATCAGCTATACCGCCCACGCGACCGTCGGCGGAAAACTGGCCCAGATCGGCCAGCGCCTGATCGATTCGACGGCCAAGAAGCTGGCCGGGCAATTCTTCGACAATTTTGCCGCCCACCTTACCGCCGAGGGCGCGACGGAAGGCGCCGCCGAGGAAGCCCCGGCCGCGGCGCCGGCGGCGGCGCCAGCAAAGGTAGAGGGTGGCCAGGGCCTTTTTTGGGGTATTATGGCGGTGGCGTTAGTCATCCTTTGGCTCATCAATCACTAAGCATCGCGGCGGCGCGCAATAAGGAGGGAAACCTTGTCCATTAAAGTCAGCATGAACGTCAACGGGAAGCCGGTCTCCGCCGAGGTGGAGCCGCGCACGCTTCTCGTCCAGTACCTGCGGGAGCACTTGGGGCTTACCGGCACCCACGTGGGATGCGACACCTCCCAATGCGGTTGCTGCAATGTCCATCTCAACGGCGAAGCCATCAAGTCCTGCACGATCTTTGCCGTGCAATGCGAGGGTCAGGACGTCACCACCATCGAGGGCCTGGCCGAGGAAGACGGCACCCTTCACCCCATGCAGCAGGCCTTCTGGGAACATCACGGCCTGCAATGCGGATTCTGCACGCCCGGCATGGTGATGGTCGGCTGCGATATCGCCCGGCGCCTGCCCGACGCCGACGAGAAGACCATCCGCCATGAATTGGAAGGAAACATCTGCCGCTGCACCGGCTACCAGCATATCGTGGAAGCCATCGAGAGCGGCATCAAGGCGATGAACGCCAAGGGCTGATCGGGGCGAGGGAGAGGAAAAATGTACGAATTCAACTACCACAGGCCGAAAAACCTCGATGAAGCCGCCAGCACGGTGAAGGACGCCGACGACGGCAAGATCCTCGCCGGCGGCATGACCCTGATTCCTTCCATGAAGCTGCGCTTGGCCGGCCCCAGCGACCTGGTGGACCTCGCCGAAGTCGAGGGGCTCAGGGGAATCACCGTCGACGGCGGAAGCGTCACCATCGGCGCCATGACCCGGCATTTCGACGTGCACAGCTCGGCCGACGTTCAGAAGGCGATCCCCGCCCTGGCCGAGCTCGCCGCTGGCATCGGTGATCCCAGCGTGCGCCACCGGGGCACCCTCGGCGGTTCCATCGCCAATGCCGACCCCGCCGCCGACTATCCGGCCGCGGTGCTCGGCCTCGATTCCACGGTGAAGACCAACAGCCGCGAGATCGCCGCCGACGATTTCTTCACCGGCTTGTTCGAAACCGCTTTGGAAGAGGGTGAGATCATCACCGCCGTCAGCTTCAAGGTTCCCGATGCCGCGGCCTACATGAAATTCCCGCAGCCGGCTTCCGGCTTCGCCATGGTCGGCGCCTTCGTCGCCAAATACGGCGGCGACGTGAGGGTCGCCGTCACCGGCGCCAAGGATCACGCCTTCCGGGTTCCGGAGATGGAGCAGGCCTTGGGCGCCAACTTCTCGCCCGACGCCATCGCCGATATCGTCCTGGGCGAGGAGGACATGCTTTCGGACATCCACTGCAGCGCCGATTACCGGGCGCATCTGGTGACGGTCATGGCCAAACGCGCCGTCGCCAAGGCGGCGGGCTGAGGCTCAGGCAGACGGCACGCCCGCCCAGGCTCACCCGGGCGCGAGACGGCAAACCAAGAAGGGCGGCTGGGTAGCCGCCCTTCCCGCATGGGGATTGTCCCTCGATGAGCCGATTAACGGGCCATCATCCTCCATGGCCTTCGAGATGTTCCGGGTGATCCTTGTACAGGTTGTTGATGAACCCGGAATCATCGATTTCGCGCAGGAAATGGAAGTCCCACAACGCCAACGGATGGATCCGCGCGGCGTCGCCGTTCTTCTCGTCCTGCTT
Source organism: Alphaproteobacteria bacterium (assembly GCA_033720855.1). GTDB lineage: Bacteria > Pseudomonadota > Alphaproteobacteria > SMXQ01 > SMXQ01 > SMXQ01. The sequence continues at coordinate 20,541 of JAWWBR010000044.1, read as the reverse complement.
CAACGCCTCTTGATAGACGTTGCTGATCGCATCCAGCCCGGGGAAGAGCTTGGGCTCCAGAACCGGCGCGATATCGTCGTAGAGCATCTCGGCCACGGCCCGGTCGAGTTGCCCTTCCTTGTTGTGTTTTTCCATCAGGATCTGGATCGACTTTTCCCGCTCCGTCTTGAAGAAGGCGATGCCCTCGATCACGCCCTTGAGCATACGCTCGATGATGTCGGGGCGTTCCTCCACCAATTTCATGGAGGAGGAGATGGTCATGAAGAAGACCATCGGCTGGGCCTCGATATCGATGATCTTGAGCCCTTCGCGATGGGCGAACTCCTTGTTGGGAAGGCTCATGAAGCAGGCATCGACGTCGCCGTCCTTGACCATGTCCATGAGGCTCTTGCGGTTGAGCTTGAAGGTGCCGTCGGGCATCTCGACGCGCTCCTCGCGAACGATCTCGACCTGGTCGGTATCGGGATCGAGCCCGTGCTGCTTGAGATACAGCCACGTGTTGAGCCCGGGATGGCGGCCACGGGAGCCGAACTTGCGGTGGCGGACGTCCTCCAATTTCTCGATGCCGATATCGGGCCGCGTCACCAGCGAGATGTTGTTCTTGCTGACGGTCTGGCCCAGATAGACCCAGGTGTCGCCGCGGGCCCTTGCGGCATAGGTGGAGACGTGATTGCCGGACACGAACTCGACCTCGCCGGTGGGCACCAGTTTATGGGCATCGTCGCGATTGATGCCCTTGTCGTAATCGACCTCGAGATCCTGGCGCGCCCAGGCGCCCGATTCGTTGATGACGTGCATCAGGGCGAGATGGCTCGATGAGCGGTAGGGGAATTGTACGTGATCCAATAGGTCCTCCTTGGGCGTTTCCGGTTACTGAACGTGGCCTAGCTCTGGCCGGCCTGGCAGCTCACCGATTTCACTTCACCGCCGTTGCTGCCATAGGCGATCTCACACGTCATCCCAGCTTTCAGTGCCTTGCGCTTGGCCTTCTTGCCGTTGATGGTGACCTTGGACCGGGATGAGCTGACCTTGGCCTTGTGGGCCTCACCGTTGTTCTTGAAATGGAGCCAGCGCCCGCCGCGCTTGACGGCATCGAGCTTGGCCTTGACCTTGAGGCCTTCGCCCATCAGCTTCTTGGCGAGCTTGGCCATCTCCTCGTCGGACAAACGGGCCGCCGGCAGCCCCGCCTCGATGCGGGTCTGGCGGATGTGCTCGATCAGTTTGAGATCGGGGTAGGCCGTAGACTTGACCTGGTCGGTGATGGTGGCGGCGCTGACGGGCCGGAAGTCGACGCTGAACTGGTGCTTCGCGAACTTGATGTACTCGGGGTCCTTGTTGGCCTTTACGAACGCGTCGATATAGACCTTAACGATGGAATCCGGCGTCTTCGGCGGCAGGGCATACCACTTGTCGATGCCGCTCACCTTGCTCCAGAACTCGAACGCCTCCTTGTCCAGCCCCGAGACCTTTCCGGCCATCAGTTCGGGCATGGTGGGAACGTCGGGGAAGGATTCGCGGCGCGTGATCACGCCGTCGCCACGCTCGCCGATCTGCACGACGCCCTGGAAATCCCCGGTCCTGATCAGGGATCTCTGTTGCGAGATGTTGGACGTCCCGAACCCGTCGATCTCGCCGCGCCGGGTGGCCAGGGTGAGCGCCGCGGAGCCGGGATAGCCGACCACGAACTTGATGTTCCAGCCGAGATGGTGGACCCCGAAGGCCAGCATCTGGGCCCAGCTGCGGCTGCCGTCGAGGGTGCCGATGACGACCGGCGCCATCGACTTGTCGGTAAGGTTCTTGATCTTCTTTTTGTTGATGGTCACCACGGACCCGCCGCGGTTGACGGCGCCGAAGAACTTGTAGTGGGTCGGATTGTATTCGACCACCTTCTTGCGCAGGTTGTTGGCATCGACGTAGGAGCTGGCCCCGCCGAACCACGTAAACCCGTCCGGCTTGACCTGGTTATAGAAATAATTGTTGGCCTTGACGCCGTGGCCCGCCGGCATGTTGCGGTAGATCATCCGCGGATTGCCGGGAAGGTATTTTTCAAGGAAGCGGCCCACCAAGCGGCTGGTTCCGTCGGTTCCGCCGCCCGGCGACGAACCGATGATAACGTTGATCCGCTTGCCGCGGAAATCCGGCGCGGCCTCGGCGCTGGCCGCGGCGCCGGTCCATGCGAGGACGCCGGCGGCGGCCAAGGTCAGGAATTTGAAACTGGCATTGGTCATTGATCCGTCTCCCATTACGGCCCGATGAACGGTATCTGGTTGATGTTACGCGCCCACCGGCCCCGACTGAAGGCCCGTTTGGCCTTTCGGGTGCACCAAAAGTTCAACTTTTTTGTAATCATAACACACTGCGCCGATACGTCATGCCCCTGTTTGGCCCCGGGCTTCCGGAGCGCGTCGCGGCGTCGTCCCATGCCCTACAGGAACGGCAGTTCCAGGGGGTAAAGGAAGGGAACCAGGAGCGGCTTCTCCCAGACCACGCGAATGATGGTGTCGAACAGGCCGATGAGGATCAGCTCCGACATCACGCCCAGGGTCAGGGCGAGGCGCCAGCTTCCACCATGGACCCGGGCATAGGCCAGCGGCACGATAAAGAAGGTGATGTGGAAGCCGATCAAAACGATCCCCACGAGCGTCCCCGCGATCCAGCCCGCGGCCTCGAGATAGCGGATATAGATATTGCTGCCCTCGATGGGCTTCTCGGTGCCTTGGGGGTTTCGCCGGTATCGGATGTAGTCCATGAGCAGCTGCAGGACGCCCAGTGAGATGCCCACACCGGCCACGAAATAGACGTCCAACGCCGCGCGCAGCGGCCATTTCACCGCCTCTGTCACGCCGTAAATCATCACCGCCAGGAACAACAAGGTGAACACCACGCCGCCGATGGATTGCATCCTGGGCTGGTCTTCCTCGAGGTAATAGTCCATCTGCACCTTCTGTTCCTTGCGTTGGCGCCACATGGGATAGAACACGGTGGCAATGATGACCGCGCCGATGACCAGCACGCCGGGGAACAGCAGCCAGGCAAAGTCGTATCGGTCCTGGGAGAGCCACAGATAGGTCTGGATCTTCGGCCCCAGAACCACCGCAACCAGCACCGGCGGGCGCGGCCAGCCGTAGCGCCGCATGAAGACGCCGATGAAGGAAAACACGACGAGGGTCGCCAAATCGTCGTAGGAGAAGGTGATGCCGTAGGCCGCGGCGATGGTGAAGATCAAGGTCATCGGCACGATGATGTAGAACGGCAGCACCGAAATCCGGGCGAATGGTCCGGCCAGGCCCATGGAGAGCCCGGCGGCGAAGATATTGGCCACGACCATCAGGGTGATCATGGCGAAGATGTAATGCTGATCGGTGGTGACCATGGGTTCGCCGGGCACGATGCCGACGGCGGCGAAGGCGACCAGCACCAAAGCCATGGAGGTGGAGCCCGGAATGCCGAAGAACATGGTCGGGATCAGGCCGCCGCCCTCCTTGGCGTTATTGGCGCTTTCCGGGGCGATCACCCCGCGCACGTCGCCCTTGCCGAAATTCTCCTTGTTCTTTTCCGATTGCGCGGCGTGGGCATAAGCGAACCAGTCGGCGACCGAGCTTCCAAGCCCGGGGAGAAAGCCAACCCAGACGCCGACGATGGAGCAGCGGATCACCAGCCACCAGTTCTTGAACACGTCCTTGCAACCCTGCCACAGGCCCGAGCCCAGGCTGCCGGTATCGGAGATGCTGCTGCGCCGGATCGAGAGGTCGATGAGTTCGGGAATGGCGAACATGCCGAGCCCCACCAGGGCGATGTGGACGCCGTTCGACAGGTAATAACCTTCGAAGGTAAAGCGTTCGATGCCGGTGCGGACCTCGGTGCCGACGAGCGCAATGCCGAGGCCGAAGGCGGCCGCCATCAGCCCCTTGATCGGCGTCTTGCCCGAGAGGATCCCGACCGCGCTCAGGCCCCACAAGACCAGCATGAACAACTCCGGCGACCCCAGCAGAAGCACCAGCGGCGTAAAGATCGGCAGCGACGCCAGGAACACCACCGCACCGAACAGGCCGCCCAGGACCGAGGCGGTGAAGGCGGCGCCGAAGGCGCGGTTGGCCTCGCCCTTCCGCGCCATGGGATAGCCGTCGACGATGGTCGCCTGGGAGCCCGCACCCCCCGGTACGGCAATCAGCACCGACGGAAACGTATTCGCGGTGTTCGAGATGATGGTGATGCCCAGCATCAGGGCGATGCACTCATAGGGCGCGAGCGTCATGGCGAGGGGGATCGACATCGCCAGCAGGGTCGAGGAGCCGACCCCCGGCAGTGCCGCGAAGATGGAGCTGAGAACGACCGCGGCAAGCATGATCATCAGCGGCTTGAACTGCAGGATGCCGGTCATGCCCTGCCAGACGACGTCAAAATCGACCATAAAGCTCCTTCTCCGGTAGAGGCGCGGGGCGCCTCAGCCCTCGCTCTGGGTTCCGGCCACCGCGCGCTCCGAATCGCGCCAGGCGCGGTCGAGCTTGGTCGGTTTGCTGCAGGGAACGGGAAACAGCGGCGCGTCCCGGCATTTCTCCGCCGCCTCGGCGTTGGCGAGGGAATCGTCCCAGTACTTGCCGGTGAACCGGCAGCCGTTGTAATCGTCGGATTGGTCCGAGGCCAACCACAGCGCCATCTTGTTCATGACGCCGGGATCGAGGCCGCGGTTGCGGACCTCGCCGCGCCCGAAGCGGGTGTTGACGGCGCCGCCGGGGCCCAGGCAATTGACATTGACGCCGGTGCCGGCGGTTTCTTCGGCCCAGCTGAGCACCTGGGCCTCGACGGCGGATTTGGAAGGCCCGTAGGCGCCGGCGAAGGCCTCGTGCTGGGAATCGGCGTTCTTGTTGGTGACGATGATCCGCCCCCAGCCACCCTCCAGCATCGCCGGGATCGCCGCCTTGGCCATCAGATAGGGGCCGACCACATTGGTGACGATGACATCGCGCCAGCCGTCGGGCTCGGTCTCCCAGAAAGGCACATCGCGGGCGCCGTGATAGCGCTGGCTCTTACCGGCGTTGTGGAACAACACGTGCAGGGCGCCGAAAGTTTCCAGGGTGCGGGCGACCACCATCTGGCAATCGGCCCAGTCGGTGGCATCGGCGACCAGGCCGAGACCCGTGCCGGCGCCCCCGGCCTCGTCTATGGCGGCAACCGCCTCGGCCAGCTCGGCCTCGATCGCTTCCCTGGTTTCGTCACTGGCCGGCGCCGCCGTGACCGTCACCCCCTCGGCCCCGGCCGCGGCGTAGGTCACGGCGATCTCGCGGCCCATGCCACGGCTCGCCCCGGCGATGATCGCCACCTTCCCGTCCAAGGAAATCGGATCCATGTCTCCCTCCTCCCCGACCGGTTGCCCCGGTTGCTGCGCTCCTGTTTAGTCGAGGCCGAACGGCGTTGCAACACCTGCCAGCATCCGACAACGCCTTATTTTCCAGCCTCAGCCCGCCGGCGCCGTTGGGTGAGATGTATTTCGCCGAGCGCAATGTGGTAGTATTTATCAAAACGCCCATTGCCTGCGGCAAGGGATGCGGAGTGGCGCTACCGGTCCGGGAGGAGATGATGCCGACCATAGATTCCGATGCCCATGTCATCGAGACCCCGGCCACTTGGGGCTATATGGAAGGGCCGGACCTCGTACATCGGCCGGTCACCATCAGCACGCCCGCGGGCGAGGCGGTGGAGGGCCGGCCCCAGCCGCAGACGGAATTCTGGGGCATCGACGGGCGCATGATCGAGCGCGAGCGCAACATCGGCCTTGAGACCGACCGCGGCGCGCGCGAACTCAGCGATATCGAGAAACGCCTTGCGCATATGGACGAACTCACCATCGACGTCCAGGTGCTCTATCCCAGTCTCTGGCTGCGTCCCATCACCCGCAAGCCGGCCGTGGAACTGGCCCTGATCCGCAGCTACAACCGCTGGCTTGCGGATATCTGGAAGGCCGGCGCGGGACGCCTCAGATGGGTGGCGCTGGCGCCGCTCCTGTCCCTCGACGATCCCGGCCTGGTGCGCGACGAACTGGCCGCCGCGAAGGAAACCGGCGCCTGCGGCGTCTTCATGTGTGGCTTGGCCTGCGACCGCCAGCTCACCGACAGCTATTTCTTCCCGCTCTATGAGATCGCCCAGGAGCTCGATCTGCCGATCTGCCTGCACGCCGGCAACGATAGCCGCGCGGTCCACGATTTCTTCCTCTACGCCGACGGTCTTTCCAAATTCAAGATGCCCGTCATCGGCGCCTTCCATTCGCTTCTGATGCAGGAGGTCCCGGCGCGCTTCCCAGACCTGCGCTGGGCCTTCGTCGAGACCGGCTCGGCCTGGGTGCCCTATGTCCTCGGCGAATTGGGGCGCCGCTTCAAGCGCCGGGGCAAGCGCTTTTCCGACGACCCCATGGGCGACAACAATTTCTACGTCGCCTGCCAGGTCAACGAGGACATCGAATACATCGCCGGCGTCGCCGGGCGCGACCATCTCGTGGTCGGCACCGATTACGGCCATCACGACACCTCCACCGAGATCGAAGCGATGCGCCTGATGAAGGAAAAATCCAACATCGCGCCCGAGCTCATCGACAATATCCTCGGCGCCAACGCCTGCGCCCTCTATGGGCTCGAGGCCTAGCGCCGGGACGACGCGGAGGGAGCAGCGGTCATGCCCACCATCGACGCCGATGCCCATGTCATCGAAACCCCGGAAACCTGGTCCTACATGCGGGAAGAGGAAGCCGCCTTCCGGCCGCAAATCTTCGAGCGCGCCGAGGACGACGGCGCCCCCAGGCTCTCCAATCAGCGCAAGGAGTACTGGGTCATCGACGAACGGCTGCTGTCGAAGGGCAGCAATGTCGGCCAAGACGTCCCCCCCGATTCCCGGGTCATGAGCAGCGTCCGGTCCAGGCTCGACCATATGGACGAGATCGGCGTCGACATCGCCGTCATCTTCCCGACCCTGTTTCTCAGGCCGCTGACCCGCGAGCATGACGTCGATTTCGCGCTGGCGCGCGCCTACAACCGCTGGATGGCCGACATCTGGAGCCAGGAGAAGACGCGCCTGCGCTGGGTCTGCGTGCCGCCGCTCCTGTCCCTGATCGACACCGCCAAGGTCCGCGACGAACTGGTCTTCGCCAAGGAGCACGGGGCCTGCGGCATCTTCATGCGGGGCATGGAATGCGAGCGCCTGCCCTCCCACCGCTATTTCTTCCCGTTCTACGAAATGGCCCAGGAGCTCGACCTGGCGATCACTTTCCACGCGGGGATCAACAGCTTCTCCGTCCATGACGCCTATACCGGCGACGTCGCCATGTTCCGGGCCAAGTTCCCGGTGCTGGGGGCGTTTTCGATGCTGGCCCAAGAGGAGATCCCGGAGCGCTTTCCCGGGCTGCGCTGGGCCTTCATCGAGGCCAGCGCCCAGTGGCTGCCCTATATGCTGGGCGAGGCGCGCATCCGCCTCAACCGCCGCGGCCGGCCGCAGCCCGACGACATCCTCGCCCACAACAATTTCTACGTCACCACCCAGATGACCGACGACATCCCCGGCCTGATCGCCGAGGTCGGTGACGACCATCTGCTGATCGGCACCGATTACGGCCACAAGGACACCGCCACCGACATTCACGCCATGCGGCGCCTGGCCGAGGAGGGTAATATTTCGAAAGAGTCGGCCCACAAGATTCTGGAGGTGAACCCGGCCATCCTCTACGGCCTGAATTGACCGCGGCGGGCGCCCGAGGAGAGAGACCATGCCCATCATCGATGCCGATGCCCACGTGATCGAAACCCCCCATACGTGGTCGTACATGCGCGAGGACGAGCAGGACTTCCGCCCGCGGATTTTCGTTCGCGACCCCAATGACGGCGCCCCCTACGGCGCCAACACGCGCAACGACTACTGGGTGGTGGGGGACCGGCTGATCAGCAAGACCAATGTCGGCCAGGATGTGCCCATGGATTCGCGCGAGCTGACCAGCATCCAGTCTCGGCTCGACCACATGGACGAGATCGGCATCGATATTCAGGTTCTCTTCCCAACCTTCTTCCTGCGCCCCATCACCAAGGCGCCGGACATCGATTTCGCGCTGAGCCGGAGCTACAACCGCTGGCTCGCCGACATCTGGAGCAAGTCGGGCGGGCGCCTGCCGTGGGTGCTGATGCCGCCGCTCCTCAGCCTGGTCAACCCAGATAAGGTCCGCGAGGAGCTCGAATTCTGCAAGGAGAACGGCGCCTGCGGCATCTTCATGCGGGGGTTGGAGTGCGAGCTCAACCTGGCCGACCGCTACTTCTTCCCACTCTATGAGATGGCCCAAGAGCTCGACCTGTCCATCTGCCTGCACGCCGGGAACAACAGTGTTGCGGTCCACGATTCCATGAACGGCGACGCGCTGATGACCTTCAAGTTCCCGGTCATGGCGTCGTTCAACGCGCTTTTGGAACACGAGGTGCCCAACCGCTATCCCGCGCTGCGCTGGGGCTTCATCGAAACCAGCGCCCAATGGGTTCCTTACGTGCTCGGCGAGGTGAAGATCCGGCTCACCCGGCGCGGCCGGCGAATGTATGAGGATCCGCTGGGCGAGAACAATTTCTACATCACCACCCAGAAGACCGATGACCTGCCTTGGCTGCTCGGCGAGATCGGCGACGGCAACCTGATCATCGGCACCGATTACGGCCACAAGGACACGGCCACCGAGGTGCTGGCGCTCAAGCGCATGCAGGAAGACGGCGGCATCGGCGCGGCCACCACCAAGAAGATCCTGGAAGACAACCCGGCCCGGCTTTACGCGCTCTGACGGGGCCGAGCGCGGGCGGGATACCGGCGATACCCGTTAACGCAGCACCGGGGCGCCGGGCTGCAGGACCTGGAACACCAAGGCCGGCTCGTCGCCGGTGTTTTCGAACTGCTCGAATTCCATGTTGCCGACCAGGGCCGCCTCGCCCTCGCGCAGGGTCTTCTCGGTAACGCTGCCGTCGGCGTGGCGGGTGCGCACGGTGAACTCGCCCTTGACCACGAGGAGCGCCTGGCTGGTCCCGTCGTGGCGGTGGAAGTCGTTGGATTCGCCCGGCTGATAGACGATGCGCGCGACCGTCAGGTAATCGTCGCCGGCCAGCGCCTTGCGCCGCTGGCCGTCGAATGCGGCGAGGTCTTCGCCCGGGTTCCAGAGTTCGATCTTCTCCGTCATCGCAACGCCCTCCGAGGCCCCGCCCGCCATCCCGACAAACCGCCGGTCGGCACCGCTGGGATCAGCCGATCAGGGCGCGGCACCGTTCTGCCGGAAGCTCGAGGCGCACGGTCTGGCCCTCGTCGATCTCGGTGGTCGGGTGCAGCCGCAACCGGATCGCGGAATCCTTGAGCGCAACCTTGAACTCCTTGGCGTCGCCCATGAACATCGCCGCCGTCACCTGGCCCTCGAGAACATTCTCGCCGCCGCTATCGGTCACCAGGTTGACGTCCTCGGGCCGGACCACGACGACGACCTGGGATCCGGTGGTGGCCCCTTCGGGCAGTTCGCACTTGATCACGCCCGAAGCGGTTTCCACCTCGCCGACGCGGTTGCCGTTGCTGGCGAGGGCGCGGATGCGGCCTTCGATGAAGTTGGTCAGGCCGATGAAGTCGGCAACGAAACGCACCGTCGGCGTGCGGTAGATCTCCACCGGCGAGCCTTCCTGGACGATCTCGCCCTGGTCCATCACGGCAATGACGTCGGACATGGTGAGCGCTTCAAGCTGATCGTGGGTCACGTAAATGGTGGTGATCCCCACCCGCTTCACCAGCTCGCGGATTTCCGTCCGCGTTTCCTCGCGCAGCTTGGCATCCAGGTTCGAGAGCGGTTCATCGAGGAGAAGCACCTCGGGCTCGCGCACCAGGGCGCGCGCCAGGGCCAGGCGCTGCTGCTGACCGCCGGAAAGGAACGGCGCCGGCCGGTCCTCGTAGCCGCTCAACTGCACCAGATCGAGGGCCTTGAGGACCTTTTCGCGGATCTCGGCCTTGGAGAACCTGCCCTTCATCTCCTGCAGCGGGAAGGCCACGTTGTTGAACACGTCCATATGGGGCCAGATCGCGTAGCTCTGGAACACCATGCCGATCTCGCGCCGGTAGGGGGGCACCATGATGTGGTCCTGCGCCGAAAACACGATCTCGTCATTGATGCGGATGGTCCCCCCGGTCGGACGCTCGAGCCCGGCCACCGAGCGCAGGGTCGTGGTCTTGCCGCAGCCCGAGGGGCCCAGCATCGTATAGAACTGGCCGCGTTCGACATTGATGTTGATACCCTTGACCGCGTGCACGCGGCCCTCTGAACTCTCGTAATGCACATGGAGATTTTCGATGTCGATCATGGTCTCCCAGTCCTTCACCTCTTGTTACGCCATGACGCATACGACGCGCAGACCGCCTCGCGCCCGCCATGGATGGTTTTCCACAGTGTGACGGTTTCCCCCGCGGTATTCAATCTCCGTCTTGCGCGCCGGCCCCCGTCTCGCGTCTAGGTATGGGGAATGAATTCCACCACATCGAGGCCGTTGAAACGATCGAGGATATAGATGATCCCGCGCTCGTCCAGATCGACGTCGTTGCTCTGCACCGATCGCAGACCCTCGACCAGGGTCTTGGCGGGGCTCGGAGCGGGAATGAAATAGCCGACCTCTTCGGGAAGCAGCGGGTCCTTGATGTCGACGATCCTGAGACCGCCCGCGAACCAGGTGGCGTAGACCAGGGTATCGGTCATCTTTTCCCTGAACTGATGGGCGCCGAAGCGCAGCCCCGCCTCGACTGCCGGCTTGGCGTGGGGGCTGTCGCCCTCGTCCATGGAGTAGGTCGCGATGGGTTTCATGCCGGCGACGTCCTCGATGTCGAAGACCCACATGAAGGCGTGCATCTGACCGGTCGCCGGATGGCTCCCCTCCTCGTCTATGGCCAGCGCAATCGAGCGGCCGCCGACCTCGAACGGCACCGGCATGAAGGTGTGACTGACCTCGCGGAAGGGCGGATGATAGTCGTAACTGCCGATGGTCTTGGGGTTCTTGATGTCGGAGACGTCGATGGCGGCGACGCCGCCGCCCCAGCAGCCCGCCCACATGGTGTCGCCGAAGCGCAGCGCGTGGTGCAGGCGGACCTTAGCGCCGTCCCAGGTCGGCGTTTCGCCGGCGGCGACGTTCTGGCCGGGCAGCCACCAGCGCGAGACCTCTTCCGGTTTGGACGGGTTGCCGATGTCGTAGATGACCAGGATATTGCCGACGAAGCCTTCCATCTCCGTCGACATGTAGGCGTAATTCTCGTCCATGTCGAAACGGTGGCAGCCCTTGCCGAAGGTCTTTTCGAAATGGATGTGCTTGGGATTGGTCTTGTCGGACACGTCCCACAGGTGGAAGCCGCCCTCGTCGTAATTGGTCGCGTTCTCGACACGGACCATTTCCAATACATCGGCCACGGTGGTGCCGAGCTCTTCGGCGATCTCTTCGTGGGTGGGCGCACGTTTGAATCTTTGTTCCAGGGCCAACTGGGTGCTACGCACCTTGCGCCCCTTGGCCAGGCTGCCGCGATACCAGAACTCGGCATTGGTGATCATGAGATCGCCGGCCACCCGCACCTTGTGGCTGTGGGAATGGTCGTTCTCGAGCTCGATCTTGCCGATCACCTTGGGCGCTCGAGGATCCGAAATGTCCAGGATCGAGGTGCCGAAGGGCGGCGCCATATGGGCGATGTAGAGGGTATCGCCGTCGGCCGTGACCTGGCCGCCGCCCTCGATATCGAGCCGGCAAAGATGCCGGGTGTTGTGTGCGATAGGCCCCAGATCGCTTGTCGTGGTCGCCATGGTTCGGCCGTCCTCCTGTTCTGCCCTGCCCGGCCGCCACGCGGGTACGCAAGCCTGCCGCCGGCGGTAACCGGGACCGCCATCGGGCGATAATTTCGGAGACGACGCGTGCCCTCTCCCCGTCTCGGGCCGTGGTGGCCTTCTCGTGCGGCGGCCGATTTTGCGTCATCGCCGCAGCGAGCGCAAGCGGGCGGCTCACTCCGGCACGGCGCCGAGGCGGGTGCCCGCGCGCCCGGCCAGGATCAGGGCGGCATCCTCGAGCCGGCCGATGCCGGCGAGGCCGCCGGTCTCTTCGACGAAGCGGCGGATCGCGGCCACTTTCGGGCCCATGGTACCGGGGTCGAGCTCGAGGGCCGAGAGGTCCTCGAGGCTGGTTTCGCCGATCGGCGAAGACGGGGACGCTCCATCCCAGTCGGCGAACACCGCCTCGACGTCGGTCAGCAGCAACAACGCGTCGGCGCCGATGTCGCGGGCCAGCAGCGCCGCCGTGCTGTCCTTGTCGATCACCGCCTCGACTCCGTGCACGGCGCCGCCGGCATCGACGATCACGGGAATTCCGCCGCCGCCGGCGCAGATCACCAGCACCCCTTCCGCCACGAGGTGCCGAAGGGTCGCGATCTCCAGGATCCTGATCGGCTTGGGCGACGGCACCACCCGGCGCCAGCCATCCCCGTCAGCCACCATCGGCCAGCCTCTCTCGCGCACCGCCCGGTCGCGGGCGGCCGCATCGTAGACCGGACCGATGGGCTTCGTCGGCGCGGCGAACGCGGGGTCGTCGGCGGCGACCTCGACCTGGGTCAACAGCGTGGCGATGGGACGATCGGGCAGCCGGTTGATCAGGGCGCGCTCGATCACGTAGCCGATCATGCCTTCGCTCTCGGCCCCTAGGAGATCGAGTGGCCACGGCGTCTCGGCGTCGAACGCCGCGGCCTGGAGCGCCAGCAAACCGACCTGCGGGCCGTTGCCGTGGGTGACAATGACGTCGTGTTCCTCGGCGACCTCGGCGATGGACCGTGCGGCCACGGCGACATTGGCGGACTGCGCCTCGGCGGTCAGCGGCTCGCCCCGCTTCAGAAGGGCATTGCCGCCAAGGGCGATCACCACCCTCACCGGGTCCCCCCTCGGCCTTCGTCAAGTCGGTCGCAGAAGGCGGTGACGATGCCGGCGAGCCCGGGCGTGTCGCGCTCGACATAGGCGTAGCTGGCGCGGACCAAGGGCTTGTCGATCTCCAGCAGATTCTCAAGGTTCGCCGGGGTCGCCGCCACCACCACGTCGGCGGGTACGCGGGCGATGGTTTCGGCCAGCGCCGCCAGCTGTTCCGGGTAATAGCCCAGCGCCGGCAGAACCGGCCCGATATGCGGGAAATGCGCATAGGTCTCGGCGATCTCGGACACCGCATGGGGCCTGGGATCGACGATCTCTTCCGCGCCCGCGGCCCGCGCCCCGGCATAGCCCGCCCCGGTGGGGCGCCCGCCATGGGTGATGGTGGGACCGTCTTCGATCACCAGAACCCTCTTGCCCTCCACCGCGTCGGGCCGATCGAGGCTGACTTCGAGATCGCCGTGGATCACGCCGGCGCCGGGGTTGGCCGCGGCGGCGGTGCTTTCGATCGCCCTGACGTCATCCTCCGCGGCGTCGGCGACCTTCATGATCAGCACGTGATCGGCCATCCGCAGCAGAGTCTCGCCGGGGTGATAGGCGGTCTCATGACCGGGACGAAGGGCATCGGCAAGGACGATGAGCAGGTCGGGCCGGAGGAAGGGAAAATCGTTGTTGCCGCCATCCCAAAGGATGACGTCGCACTCGGCTTCGGCGGCGGCGAGGATGCGTTGGTAGTCGACGCCGGCAAACACGACCTGTCCGGCGGTGACATAGGGTTGATACTCCTCGCGCTCCTCGACAGTGCATTGAGCGGCGTCGAGATCGCCGACGGTGGCGAAGCGCTGCACCTCCTGGCGGGCGAGATCGCCGTAGGGCATGGGGTGCCGCAGAACGCCGACGGCAACGCCACGGGACGCCAACAGACCCGTGATATGGCGGCTCACCGGCGATTTGCCGCAGCCGGTGCGCACCGCGGTCACCGCGATCACCGGCCTGGCCGAACGCAGCATGGTGGCCCCAGGCCCCAGCATGGCAAAATCGCAGCCCACTGCCAGGAAGGCGGACGCCGTGTGCATCACCTCCTCGTGGGAGACGTCGGAATAGGCGAAGACCACCTCTTCAACGCCCTGCTCACGGCAAAAGGCGGGCAGCCCTGCCTGATCGAGGATGGGGATTCCGTCGGGGTAAAGCGGGCCCGCCAGAGACGGCGGATAGCGCCTGTCGGCGATACCGGGGATCTGCGCCGCGCCGAAGGCGAGAACCTCGACGCCGGGATCGTCGCGATAGACCGTGTTGAAGTTGTGGAAATCGCGGCCCCCCGCGCCCAGGATCACGACCCGCCGGCGGCTGCCGTCAGCCACGGACACGCTCCTCGAAGGGGATGGACACGCGCGTGTTTCCGCCCAAGGCGGTCCCTCAGTTGCCTTGTATGTGCCGGCTCGAGCCGAAGCCGAACTGTCGGATGCATAGGGTGATCAGCAGCAGCACGGTGATCATGATCACGCCGATGGCGCCGACCATCTGCACGCCGCCGCCGCCTTCGTCCCACATGGTCCAGATCAGGACCGCAAGCACCTGGTTCTCCGGCCCCTCGGTGAGGATCAATGGCAACGAAGCGGCGCGGACCGCGTGCAGCATCACCCAAACCCAAACGCCGACGAAGGTCGGGACCATCAACGGATAGAAGACCCGCCACATGGTGCGCCACTGAACCGCGCCGGAGACGTAGGCCGCCTCCTCCAGATCCTTGTGAATTTGCAGGATGGCCGCATTCATCGCCCGGGTGCCGTAGGCGATGTAGCCGACCGTGAAGGCGATGGTCACCGACCAGATGCTGCCGTAAAGCGGGATGCCGACATATTCGTCGAAGTTGATGAAGACCCACAGGAAGGCGACCGCCATGACGATGCCGGGAATGGCATGGGGCATGAAGGCCATCTGGTCGAGCACCTTGCGGCCCCAGAACTTCGACCGCACCACCACCAGCGAAATCAGGAAAGACAGGAGCACCACCGCGGTGGAGGTTACGACCGTCATCAGGAAGGTGTTCCACACCGAAAGTCCGATGAACTCGTCCTTGAAGGCCTCGACATAGTATTCCGTGGTCATCAGGGAGAAGGCCTCGAAGGACGGCTGCTGCAGCCACGGCAGGAACGAGACGTAGAGGAAGACCAGGAAGGGCAGAACCATGGTGGCGATCAGGAAGGACCAGACGACGGCGATGGCCGGCCACTTCCAGCGGCCGAGTTCCATCAGTTTCGGCCGGTAGCCCTTGCCCGTGACGATAGTAAACCGCTCCTGCCGGGCGATCACCCGTGAATACAGGTAGGTCGCCACCACCGCCACCAGCAGATAGATCATCGACAGCGCATTGGCCTCGCCATAGGCCGGCTCAACGCTCACCGAACGGTGCAGAGCGTAAATCTTTGTCGAGAACACATAGATATCCGCCGGCATGCCGAGGATGCCAGGCACCTCGAAGACCTCGAAGGCGGTGATGAACTGGTAGATGACCACGGCGATGAGACCGGGCAACATCAGCTTCATGGTGACCTTGCGCATGGTCGTGCGCGGATTGGCGCCGGACATGGCGGCGGCCTCTTCCAGCGCCGGATCCATCGATCTCAAAAGCGGCACCATCATAAGGAAGGCGGTGGGCACCAGGCGGAAGCCCTCGACGAAAATCATGCCCCCGAGGGAATAGATGTTGATCGGCCCGATGGGCAGGCCCAGGGTCTCTATCAGGAACTGGTTGATGAATCCGATCCGCGGGCTGAGCAGCAACACCCAGGCCATGGCCTGCAACAGGCCCGGCAGAACCAGCGTCATCGGCACGCCGGCATAAATCCAGATCTTGCCCGGGATATCGGTCCGCTCCACCAGCCAGGCCAGAATCGCCGCCAGGGTGATGCCGAAAATGGTGGAGCCGATAACGTAGACGAAGGTGTTGTAGAACAGGGCGTAGGTCGCGGGATCGGTCCACACCTTGGTGTAGTTGTCGAAACTGAGTTCCGAGAGGGTGATGTCGGTGGGAAGGGACGCGGTCGAAAAGCTGCCCAGGGTCAACAGCAGCATCGGCGTCAGGACCAGGCTCGCGACGACGATCAAAAGCGCCCAGTGCCACCAATTCAGATTCTTGAGCCTTCGCAGAACCGTCGATTGCGAGTCTTCAAACGCCAGGCTGTCGGCCGCCATGACACCCCTCTCCAGAATCGTTGATTACGAACAGCTACTTGCCCTACGCGGATGCGCCTGCGTTCGGCAGGCCGAAACGGCCCACCGAACGCAGAACGGCATCTACACTTTCAAGCGGTTCTTGCGCCGCGTTATTGGCAATCGACGCTCTTGGCTTCGCCGCCGCCCTTGGGATAGAGCACCTTGCAGGTCATGCCGGCCTTGACCGCCTTGCGGCTCGCCTTCTTGCCGCCGATGGTGATCTTCGTCCGCGACCGCGAAATCCGCGCCACGTCCTTCTTGCCATCGACCATGAACTCGAGACGCCGGCCGCCGCGCTTGGAGGCCGTGATCTTGACCGTCACCACGCTGGCCTTGGGCGGGACGTAGCCCCCGCCCTTGATCCAATGCGCGTCCCAGTACTTGAGGACCTCCTTGGCCGCCTCCGGGTTGTCATACTTGAACTGGGCCATTTCCCTGCCTTCGACATTCTCCGGCCAGTAAACGAAGCGCTTGTCGCGCATGCCCTTGTGGGACGGCACCGATTCGTTGGCCCAGAACTGCGCCAGCTGGCCTTCCTTGGAGAGGTACCAGTTGACGTAGAGCTTGGCCGCATTCATATGCGGGTTCTTGGCCATGACGCCGGTTTCGGAGATGGTGAACACCACGGGCTCGGGGCAGTGGTGGCCGACCGGAGTCTTATCGTTCTTGATCCGGTATTCGGCGACCCGGTTCATGGCGGCGGGAATGCCCAGCTCCATCTCGCCGGCGACCACCAGGGCCAGCACCGCGCCCTGGCCTTCCTTCCTGAGCTGCGGCTTCAGCGCGAACACCTTATCGGTGAAGTTGCGGCCCCAATCGGCCCCCTTGTACTTCCATAGCGGCAGCAGCCAGTTGTTGGGCCGGTTGGCGAACCCGATCTTCTTATTGGCGAAGCGCTGGGAATTGACGAGGTCGTCCCAGGTCTTGGGCAACTCGGATTCCTTCACCTTGTTCCGGTTGTAGGCGATGCAGTAATAGCGAATGCGCCCCACCGCGGTGAGCGCCTGGGGATGCTGCAGGTGCTTCGGCAGATTGTCGTAGGACGGCAGGTCCCGCAGGCCGACGAATGCGTTTGCCTGGGCGAACAAATGGGCCTCGCCGGAGAGGCCGGTGATCACGTCGACCAGCACCCGCCCGGTCTTGAACGCGGTGAGCGGCCTGATCACGCGGCGCGCGGTATTGGACACGCGGTCGTGGTCGACCTTGATGAAGGGATAGCGCTCCATGAAGATGCGCTGCATCTTGCCCCAGGGCTTGCGCCGATAGGTGGTCCAGATCTTGACCCGGCCTTCCTTCTTGGCACCGTCGATCCAGGCTTGGGGCACCGCCAATTCCTTGTCCAGGCCGCTCAGGATCGAAGGATCCATCTTCAGTTCCTGGAGCATCTTTTGGGTGGACTTCGGCAGTTGCGCCATGCTGACGGAGGACTTGACGTCCTTCATCATTTGCGTCGCCTTGTCCATCATACCCTGGGCGCCGGCCTGCACCGTCAAACCGGAGCCCGCCAATGCCGCCAGGGCAGCAGTTGCAATCACGCGTTTCATGAGTAAGCCTCCCTCTGCAAATGCACGGCGCCCGATCGCGCCATCAAACCCATGGAGATGGGCCAAGCCGGCCCTTACGTCCCGAATTCCATATTAGAGTGGCGGAATTCAAAGGCGAGGTCAACGGCGCCCCTTTCGCGCCCTGGGCGCCGGCGCTATTCTACCGATCACAGAGTCGAATTCATGGGAATCGGGCCGATGAGGCTGGTGAGTTACAAAGCCGAGGGCGAGCGCGACAAGGCACGACGGCTCGGGATCATCGTCGAGGGGGATACCGTGGCCGATGCCCGCGCCGGCTATGCCCTCCTGCTCGATGAGCAAGGCGACCTCCAGGCCGAAGAGGTGGCGGCGCTGCGCATCCCGGCGGAGACGGCGGCGCTGCTGGCGGCCGGTCCCGCCGCCATGGCCGCGGCGGCGGCGGCGGCGACCTGGCTAACGGGTCGCCACGGCAAGGCGCCCGACGCCCGCGGGCCCGACGACGAGCCCCTCTACCTGCCTCTCGCCGACGTGCATTTGTTCGCGCCGCTGGCGCCCTCCAAGGTGATTGCCGCCGGACGCAACTACAAATCCCATCATGAGGAAATGAGTGCCTCGCCGATGCCCTTCGCCCTGCCGACCACATGGCTCAAGGGCGCTTCGGCGATCGCCGGCCCGCGCGACGACATCGTCCGGCCCTCCGGCTGCGAGAAGATGGATTACGAAACCGAGATGGCCTTCGTCATCGGCAAGAAATGCAAGAACGTCCCCGCCGACAGCGCCTTCGACGTGGTCGCCGGCTACCTGGTGGCCAACGACATCACCGCGCGCGATGTCGGCCAGCGGGAGCGCAAGGAGGGCAACCGGCTGTTCGGCAAAAGCTTCGACGGCTTCTGCCCGATGGGCCCCTGCTTCGTCACCGCCGACGAAATCGACGATCCCAACGACCTGCCGATCCGCACCCGTGTCAATGGCGAGCTGCGCCAGGACGGCACCACCGCCGACATGATCTGGAAGATCCCGGATATCATCGCCTATGTCTCGCAGATGGAGCTGCTGCCGGGCGACGTGGTGATGACCGGCACCCCCGCCGGCGTCGCCAGCGGCTCGGGCGACGTATCGAAGCAGCTCAAGCCCGGCGACGTGCTCGAATCCGAGATCGAGGGGATCGGCTGCATGACCAATCGCATCATCGACGACCCGCTGCCGCCGAGCTGGGATTGGGATCGGCCCGGACTTTTCAGCTCGGGACCGGGAACGTGATCGCGACGCGCCCGCCCGGCGCAGGAGAGATTTGCCAAGGACAAGGAGGACGGCATGGCCGAAGGTGACATTACGACCGATGACGAAGTCTGGTTCGAGAACTTCCAGCAGCAGTACCTGCCCGCCGAGGGCGAGCGCATCGGCCCCGGCGAGGCGCCCCGGCCCAATGCGCTGGTACATATCTCCATCGGCACCGACGAGAATTTCGAGAAGATGGTCGACTTCTACATGAAGTTCTTCAACGCCCACGTCGTCAATTACCGTGACAAGCGCGACGCCGGCGGCGGCCGCGCCGCCTTTCTCAGCTGGGACGCGCGCGATCACCGCTTCGCCATCCTCGAGCGCAAGGGCTCGAAACACGGCGAGGGCCGCGCCGGTATCGCCCACGGCGCCTTTCAATACGAGTCCCTCGCCGACCTGGTGAAGCTCTACCGCCAGTGCAAGGAGTGGGGCATTGCGCTCGACCATTCCATCAACCACGGGCAATCGACGTCGTTCTACTACCACGACCCCGACGGCAACGAGATCGAGACCTATATCGACAATTTCGACACGCCCGAGGAATGCACCCATTTCAAGCACTGGCTGCAATACCGGCCGGGGCTGGACTACGACATGGGCGCCGGCGCCTTCGATGCCGAAAAGATGGCGGCCCTGGTCGACGAAGGCATCGACGAGAAGATCCTGCGCGACCGCGAGGAAGTGATCCGCCTCAAGGCCGAAGGCAGGCTCTAGAGGCCGGAAGCGGCCCCGGTGCTCTGCCCGTCAGAACCCCTTCAGGGTGATCATGTAGCGGGCGCTGCCGTTGAGATAGAGGGTCACCGGCCGGTTGTGGCTGTGGTCGCGGACCTGGGCCGAGACGTTCAGATTGGTCAAGCGGCAGGTGCTGGCGATGGTTTTCATCAGCACCGCGCATTCCTCGCTGGCCATGCGGTAGATGAAGGTGCGCCCGCGCTTCTGGGTGTCGGACACGACCTGGTCGCTGGTGTCGGTGAGCGGCATGTTCATGGTGAAATTGACGCTGACATTCACTCCGCCGTCGTGGACCGACATCGCGCGGGCCTTGGCCGATGCCCCCCATGTGATTGGCGCGCCCAGACCGATGATCGCTACGGCCACGGCAAGACCTGTGATACGCCATGATGTATTGGTCATTTGCGTTCCTCCTCGAGCGGTTCGTGGCGCCTCCCGGGCCACGGAAGGCTCAACCGATAGGCGCAAATGAGGGCGAGAGGGTGTCGCTCTTGTGGCAATTCCTCGGCGTTTCTGCGGAAGTTTAGGGTTAACGACGGCCGGGCCCTTGCCCTAGCGACCGGCCATCTGCCGCGCGCCGTAGAGGATGGAGTGGGCCTCTTCGGTCATGCCCGTGGTGTGTTGGGCACGCATCTCCTCGATCACCGCATGCGCCCGCTTGACCGCGGGGCGGTCCTCGATGCGTGCGAGCCAGTCCTTGAGGCGCGGGGTCTCGTCGATCTGGACGCCGGCGTTCTTCCAGCCCCGGACCCGGCCATAGGCGGAGATGTCGGCGATGGAATATTCGGGCGTGGCGATCCAATCCTTGTCGGCGAGCTGTTGATCCAGCACCCGGAAGACGCGCGCGGTTTCGTTGCGGAAGCGCTCGGC
>JAWWBR010000043.1:0-24393 GCA_033720855.1 Alphaproteobacteria bacterium | reverse complement strand
GCGACGCGCTGGTCGTTGGTGCGGTAGACCGAGCGCGCCAATGCGATGAATTTCTCACCGAAATCGCCGTGGCGTTCGCAGTCGCGGATGTCGTCCTCGATCTCCCAGAGTTTTTCGTTGATGGCCTTGAGCTCGGCGCGCAGGCCACGCAGTTCCGCACTGTCGGGGATCGCCTGGTGGGCCGCCTTCGAGAGGACCGAAAACTCGTGGCGGACGTTGGCAAGCTTTTCGGCCTCGGTGATGCGCTCGGACTTGATCTCGAGGATGGTCAGCCGGTCCACCACTTCGCCCGGCGCAACGGGGATCATAACGTTGGGGCTAGGGTCAGGCATGGGTCCGGGCGCGTCTCTCGATCGTCTGCGCTATCCGCCGGAACACCTCGTCCCAGTCCCCCGGGCGGCGCTGGCGGTGGAGCGTCAGTGTGGGATACCAGACGCTTCGCCCGCCCTCAAGCCCCCAGCGCCAGTCGGGCATGGAGGCGAGCGCCACATGGGCCTCGATACCGAGGGCGCCGGCGAGGTGAACCAGCGCGGTATCGGAACTCACCACCAGGTCGAGGGACCGGATCAGCTGCGCGGTCTCCATGAAGGCACCGCCCGCCGCGTCGATCTCGGCGCCGAGGTCAATGAGCGGCAGACCGCCTGGCCAACCGGTAAGCTGATCGCGGCCCGCGCCCTTCTGCAAGGCGATCAGGGTGACCCCGGGCAATCGGGCGAGCCAAATGAAACTCTTGAGGGGGATCGAGCGGTCCCTGTCGGCTCTGTAGTCGGGATTGCCTTGCCAGCAAATGCCGATCCTCAGACCGGCAATGGCGGCGAGGCGCTCCGTATAAGCGGCCGCGCCAGGGCCGGAGGGAACAAGCGTCTCCCCACGCAATAGATCCGCGGGCTCCGTCAGGTCCAGCAAGTAGGGCAGGCTCATCATCGGCACCCAGGCGTGGGCCTCGGGCAGCGGATCCTCGAAGGCGACGGTGCCGCTTACGCCCGTCATGCAGCCGATGATCGGCAGCATGGCCCTGGGGCCGCGGTAGATCACCTCCGCCCCGCGCGCGGCGAGGTCGCCGGCAAACCCCATGAACTGGAAAGCGTCGCCGAAGCCCTGCTCGTGGTTGACGAGCAGGCGCCGGCCGCCCACCGGCTCGCCGCGCCAGGCGGGGAGGCGAGGGGCCTCGGCGCCGTAACCCGGCATCCGGCGGCGCCATTCGAATTCCCGCCAGCCACGTCGGTAGTCGCCGGCCGTCAACAGATTGAGACCGAGATTCCAATGTACCTCCGCCGTCGCGGGATGGTTCTTGGGCAAGGCGGCGAGGGTGTCTTGCAGCACATCGGTGGCGGCGGCGAGGTCGCCCTGCCGTTTCAGTGCCGTTGCCAGGTTCATGCGCGCCCCCGCATGGGCCGGTTCGAGCTCGAGCACCTTGCGAAACGCGGCGGCGGCACTCTCGAAATCGTCCGCCGCCAAGGCCGCGTTGGCAAGGTTGTAGCGGAAGTTTGCCCCGTTTGGCCTGAGCGCCACGGCCCGCGCGAAGGCCGCCTTGGCGTCGGCCTCCTTGCCGGCCTTCCGCAACGCAAGCCCGAGGTTGGACCAGCCCTCGGCGAAGCCGGGATCGAGTTCGACGGCGCGCTGAAGCGAGCGGGTGGCGGCGTCGATCCGGTCCAGCCGCCGCAAGACGTTGCCAAGATTGGAGAGCGTCAGCGCGCGATCGGGATCGACGGCCAGGGCGGCCTCATAGCGTTCGGCCGCCGCCTCGAAACGGCCGACGGTCGCCAACACGTGTCCCGCCGAATGGAGGAAATTGGCGTTTTCCGGCTCCAGTGCGAGGGCTTTTTCGATCAGCTGCAGGGCCCGTTCCCCGCGGCCCCGGTCGGCCGCCGCAAGCCCCAGGAGGTGGAGGGCGTGGGCGTCCTTGGCGTCCTTGGCAAGGACGCGCTTATAGGCTTTCTCGGCCTTGGCCAGCCGGCCCGCCCGGTGATGGGCAAGCCCCGTCTCCAGGGGATTGGAATAGCTGCGCGCGGCGGTCATCGGCGCATCGCGGGGGCGGCGAAACAGTGCATGCCGCCACTCTACGCGGCAACTGGTTTACGAATTCTTTACCTTGCCCCTGACCCCGCGCCGTGCCGGCCAATGGCACGATGCGCCACCGGCGCCGGCCGGTCAGACCACCTCCAGCACCTTTTCCGGCGGGCGCCCGAGGCGGGCCTTCTTGCCGCTCACCACGATCGGGCGCTCGATCAGGATCGGGTTGGCGACCATGGCCTCGATCACCGCCTCCTCGTCGAGGTCCTCGTTGTCGACGCCGGTTGCCTTGATGGTGTCCTTTTCGCGCTTGCGGATAAGGTCCCGGGGATGCATCTCCATCATGTCTAGCAACTGCTTCAGTCGCGCTTTATCGGGCGGCGTCTTCAGATATTCGATGATGTTGGGTTCGATTCCCTTGTCGCGCAACATCTTGAGCGCCTTGCGCGAGGTGACGCAGCGCGGGTTGTGGTAAAAGTCTATGGCCATGATCTTGTTTCTCCCTATTCCTGGCCGCCCTAAGCGCGGCTCCAATGCATTGCACACAGAATACAAAACCGCGAAACGATCCGCAAAGATGACAGCACAGGCTTTGGACGGTAATCTCGCCCGCGCCGCGCGCGACAAGGGGACGCGGTGGGACGACGGATGATGCCATGACGAGAGCGGCCGACATGACGAGGAGAAGGCGCGAAATCCCGCGGCTCGCCAGCGTGTTGATGGCGGCCGTATTGGCGCTGGGGATGGCGGGGATGACGGTCGAACCCGCCTATGCTCAGGGGGCCGCCGGCATGCTGGCCAAGACAGCCGAGGCGGGGAAGGACAACGCCCAGCCCAAAGACCTCTCCGGAGCCAGCACCCAGGAGCTCGAGGCCCTGGCCAAGACCCTGCAAGACGACGCCCAGCGAAAGATATTCCTCGACACCCTGAATGCCTTGATCGCTGCCAGAAAGGCCGAAGACCAGAAGGCCCGGAAACGATCGGCCGGCAACGGACTGGCGACGCGCATCGCCAACGCCATGACCGAGTCCGTGGAAGCGCTGGGCCGCCGGGTCAGCGCCGTCGTTGCCGTTCTCGGCAATGCGCGGCGCCTTGTTCCGTGGCTCGAATCCTGGATCTATGAGGGGGATAAACGCGACCGCCTGCTCGGTCTGATCTGGCGCTTCCTCGTCGTCGTCGGCCTCGGCATGCTGGCGCAGTACCTGTTCCGCAAGGTAACGGCACAGTGGCGCAGCGTGCTCGAGCAGGACGAGGGAACGGCTATCGGCGGACGAATCGTTCGGTTTCTCGTGCGGACAATCCTGCTTTTCGCCAATGCTTTCGCGTATGGGGCCGGCGCCTATGGCGGCCTTCTCCTGTTGCCCATGGGCGGGGTTGCCGGCGAGGTGCTGCTTGTCGGGGCGAGCTCGTTCTTCGTCGCCAAGCTGATCCTGGCTACGACCCGGACGCTCGTGGCCCCCGGCGCGCCGCTCTTGCGCCCGGTCCCGGTCAGCGACGAAACCGCCAATTATCTCTATATATGGGTGCGCCGCCTGGTCCGAATCTTCGTCTACGCCTTCTTCTTCCTGATGGCGGCGCAATTGGTCGGCTTGCCGGAGCCGGCTTACCGCTCGCTCCTGTACCTGGTGGGTCTGGCCTTCGTCGCCTTCCTCATCGTCTTCGTGTTGCAGAACCGGGCGGCGGTGGCCGATGCCATCAGAGGCACGGGACGGCCGGGGCGGGCCTATGGGGGCGTGCGCGCGCGCCTGGCCAGCATCTGGCACCTGTTCGCCATCATTTACATCGTCGCCGTCTACGCGGTATGGATGTTCGAGGTGAAGGGCGGTTTCGAGTTCCTCATGGTGGCGACATTCTGGACTGTCGTCGCCATCGCCGTCGCCAAGGGCCTGGTGGTGGCGGCGGGTCGTGGCATCTCCCGCCTGTTCGCCGTCGGTGCCGAACTCGATGCCCGCTATCCGGGGTTGGAGGCGCGAGCGAACCGCTATGTCCCGGTTCTCAACGGCATCGTTCGATGGGTCGTGTTTGTCTTCGCGGCCATCGTGGTGCTCGATATCTGGGGGGCGAATACCCTGGACTGGCTCGGATCCGCCCAAGGTGCCGCATTCATGCGCAAGGCGGTGACCGTCGCCTTCATACTGATCGCCGGAGTGATCATTTGGGAGGTGATTGCCCTCGCCATCGGACGCTATCTCGACCGCATGGAGGATGCGGAACACGGCGCCGCGCGGGCGCGGACGCTGCTGCCCCTTATGCGCACGACGGCGCTCATCTTCGTCTCCGTCGTGGTGGTCCTGGCCATCCTCTCGGAGATCGGCTTCAACATCGGCCCGCTCTTGGCCGGCGCCGGTGTCATCGGGCTTGCCATCGGGTTCGGCTCCCAGAAGCTCGTGCAGGACGTCATCACCGGCCTGTTCATCCTGGTTGAAAATACCCTTGCCGTCGGCGATGTCGTGCGCTTCGACTCCAGTCACGCCGGGGTGGTGGAGGCCTTGTCGATCCGCTCGGTGCGCCTGCGCGACCTGTCCGGAAACGTGCACACCCTGCCCTTTTCGGAGGTCAAGACCATCCTCAACATGACCAAGGAGTGGTCCTATTACGTCTTCGAGGTCGGCATCGCCTATCGCGAAGACGTGGACCATGTGATGGGTGTGCTGAGGGAGATCGGCGCTGAACTGGAGGCCGACCCCGAACTCGGCCCCCTGATCGTAGAACCGCTGGAGGTTCTCGGCCTCGACAAGTTCGCCGACTCGGCCATCATCATCAAGGCGCGCATCAAGGTGCAACCGCCGCTCAAGCAATGGACGGTGGGCCGCGAGTTCAACCGCCGCATGAAAGCCCGTTTCGATGCCGAGGGTATCGAAATCCCCTTCCCCCACCAGACCATCTATTTTGGCGTGGACCAGGAAGGCAACGCGCCGCCCGCCCACGTCGCCGTGGTGGAGGAGGAGGCGCGGGCCGCTGCGGCGGAAACCTCCACGCCCAAGCCGACCTCCGACGCGCCGCGCCGGCAACCCTCGGTCGGCAACATCGGGGATGGCAATAACGACCTGTGACCGGTGTTTCGCAGCGGACGGTCCGGCCCCGGGCCGCGCGATTCAGCGCTCGCCGTCGATGACCGCCTTGGCCACGGGGTAGGGAAAACCCGCCCGGGCGAGCGCCGCGAGATCGCGCTCGCGCCGCGCGGCTCTTTGTTCCGCAGGGCGCCAGGGGCCGAGGCGGCGGCGCTGCGCGGTCCTGCGCGCCGCGGCGAGGTCGACCTCGGCCGCATCCGTTTCCCCATCGGCGAGCGCCGCCAGCGCCGCTTCGATCTCGGCCGCGCCGACACCCTTTGCGCGAAGCCGCGCCGCGATGGCCCGCCGCGCCACGCCGCGGGCGTGGAGCGTCTTGGCCCGGGCCTGGGCAAAGGCGGCATCGTCGATCAGCCCTGCCCGCCGGTAGCGCGCGATCAGGTCGGCGACCATCGCCCGTCCTTCTGCCGGATCGGTGCCGTGATGACGGGCAGAGCGGGTGACCCTGCGCAACAGCACCCGTTCGAGAGATTGCGCGGTCGCCTGGAATCGGGCGAGATACCAGAGCGCCACGTTCTCCAGGTGCTTGGCGGTCGCTTTCCGTGGTGCCCGCCGTCGAGGTCTCGCGCCAGTGCGCGCAGGCGTGCGGTCGTCGACTGACGTGGGCGATCGGGCCATGGCTTCAGCATGGCAAAACGCAGCGGCCCTGTCATCGATGATCGCGCCCGACGGCGTCATGTGGCTCCGATGCGGGTCGCCTGCGGGCCTGGCGCCGCGTTTCCCCTGGTTCCTTCAATTCTGTTGGCCTCAAAGCGGACAGGGCGTACCATATTGCCGTGCTGCCGGGATTCGAGACCGCGGTTCGTCGACCGGCCCATGAAATGGCGATCCGGCAGCAGAGGGAAAAATCGGTGGCCGTGAAAAGAAGCCATCGCGCAAAGGGGACGCAAGTCATGCTCACACAGGAACAGAACGATCGTTTGACCCGTGTCGGACCGGGCACGCCGATGGGAAATCTGTTGCGGCGCTACTGGCACCCCATCGCCGCCGTCTCGCAGCTGAAGGGCCGCGACACCCTGCCCGTTAAGCTTCTCGGCGAGGAACTGGTCCTCTACCGGGATCTTTCCGGCACGGTCGGCCTGATCAACGCGCGCTGCCCGCATCGCAGCATGTCTTTGGTCTACGGCATCCCCGAAACCTGCGGTTTGCGCTGCCCCTATCACGGCTGGCTGTTCGACGAACAGGGCGCCTGCATCGAGCAGCCCTATGAAGACACCGAAAATCCGGAAGGACGCTTCAAGGACGCCATCACCACCCCCGCCTATAAAGTGGGGGAGGCGGGCGGCATGTTTTTCGCCTACCTCGGGCCCGACCCGGTGCCGGTGCTGCCGCCCTGGGACCTGTTCGTCATGGACGGGGTCATGCGCGAGGTGTGTTTCGCCGTGGTCCCCTGCAACTGGCTGCAGATCATGGAGAACTCCCTCGATCCGGTCCATGTGGAATGGCTGCATCAATACATGCGCAATCACGTCATGGACAAGCTGGGCACGCCGGAGAAGAAACGGAGCCGGCAGTCTCACCAAAAGATCGGTTTTGACGCCTTCGAATACGGGATCGTCAAGCGCCGCATCCTGGAAGGGGAGACCGAGGAGGACGAGGATTGGGCGGTCGGCCACCCCGTGGTGTTTCCCAATTACCTGAAAAGCGGCAGCGTCAATACGCCGGCCTTCCAGATCCGCGTGCCCATGGATGACGAGAACACCGCCTATTGGTGGTACCGCTGCTTTACCGAGGACTCGGGGGTGCCGATCAAGCCGCAGGCGCCGGAAGAGATTCCCTATTACACGGCACCGGTTCCGCAACTCGACGCCTCCGGCCTGCCGCAATGGGAGGTGCTGGATAACAACAGCGGGCAGGACATCGTCGCCTGGATCACCCAGGGATCGATCACCAATCGCTCGGTCGAAAACCTGGGGCGCTCCGATAAGGGCATCGTCCTTTACAGGAGAATGCTGGAAGACGCCCTGCAGGCGGTGGAGAAGGGCGAGGACCCGATCAACGTCTTCCGCGACCCCGCTATCGGTCAGATCGACCTGGCCGTGGAAAAGGCCAAGTTGAAGGGCCGCGCCGGGAAACTTGTCGGCCGGGCGGGACGAACCGGCAACACCACGAAATACAGCCCTATTCTCAAGGAGCTGGACAAGGCGGCCCAGTAGGGCAGCCGGATAAGATTCATTGGCAGTGGAAAGGACTCTCGTCATGAGGAGGCAGATCATTTCGGCGCGTCGTATGTGGATTGGTCGCAGGTCCCTCTCTGTTGCCGCCGCGTTGGCGGTTGGCGCAGCGCTCGCGGGGGCGCCCAACGCGGCCCTCGCCTTCGATGCGGCGGAACATTTCAAGGGCAAGACCATCAGGCTCGTCGTCGACTTCAAGCCGGGCGGCGGAACCGACCTGCAGGCGCGCTATTTCGCCGCCAATTGGGGCAGATTCATCCCCGGCAATCCCAAACTGGAAGTCAACAACCTGTTCCCCAACCCGTCGGGCCGGAACTACGTGTGGAAGTCGAAGCCCGACGGCCTGACGCTGTCGTTCGTGGCCAGCGCCAGCATCGGCCGCGAGATGGTCGATCCCACGGCCAAGTTCGTCACCGCAGGGTTCACCCAGATCGGGTCCCATGCCAAGCGGGACGTGGTGCTGCTGGTGCGCGGCACGGTGCCCTACAACTCGATCCCCGACTCGCGTGGCGGCAAGGTCCAGATCACCCTGGCCGAGCCTATCGGCCGCCCTCAGGACCTACAGGGCAAGCTCTTGGCGGTGGGGCTGCTCGCCATGTGGCACGATGCGCCGCTCAAGATCGTGACGGTGGCGCGGAGCGGCACCTCCGATGCCCTGCTGATGCTGGAGCGCGGCGACGTCAACGGCTGGATCGCGGGCTCGCAGTGGTATTCCCTGCCCAAGCTGCGGCCGGGATGGTTCAAGAAAGGCTATCTGAAACCCATCGCCGACATCAGCAACCCGGGCGCGCCCTCGATCCCCAATTCCGAGATCAAGATGCCGATCCCCAACGCCGTGACCTGGCTGAATGCCGAGCAGAAGGCCATCTGGGAAGGAATCGTCGTGCCTGAGGTGCTGCAGGGCAAGGGCATCTCCGGGCCGCCGAACATGCCGGGGGAGGTGACCAAGGCGCTGCGCGCTTCCTACGTCAGAGCACTCAAGGACCCGGGTTTCGCCAAGGGGCTGGAACGGATCCAGCGTCAGCCGGTCGCCCTGATCCCGGGTGATGACCTGCAGAAGATGGTGGTCAGCTACTCCGCCGCGTTCAAAAAGCAGGTCGACAATTACAAGAAGATCCAACAGCAGGTCTATGACCGCTACTTCAAGGGCATCAAGATGCCCACGATCCCGGCCAAACTCGCCGGCAAGATCAAGAGCGTCAAGCGGGGCGGTCGCCTGATCGTCGTCGGCGGCCATGCGGTCAAGATCAGCGGGTCGCGCACCAAGGTGACGATCAACGGCAAGAAAGCGAAGCGCAAGGCACTCAAGGCCGGCATGTCGTGCCAGGTCAAAGGCGGAATGCGCAAGGGCACATACGAGGCCAAAACCGTCAAATGCGGCTGAGCGCGAAAAGCGCTTGATTGGTCAGGGGCGGCAGATCATCTGCCGCCCTTAATCAAGGTGCGGTGGAGAGATGGAAGGGATTTTTGCCGGGTTCGGCTGGCTGGCGACCGAGCAATACTGGCTTGCGTTCTTCGCCGCCGTCGTGATGGCCGCCGTGGCGGGGTTGATGCCGGGAATCTCGGCCAGCCTTCTGATGGCGCTGGCGGTCCCTTTCATCGTATTCACGATACAGGACCCGGTGATCGGAATCGTCATGCTGGCGACCATAACCGGCGTCGAAGAGATGCTAGATGTCCTGCCTATCGTGGTCCTCGGCCATCCCGGCGGCGGCCAGGTCACCTTCATCGAGGCGCGGCCCCTGGCCTCCAAGGGGCATGCGGCCCATGTTCTCGGGTTCATCTACATGGTGTCCGCCCTGGGCGGATTGATCGGTGCCATTGCCCTGCTGTTGGTGGTTCCGGTGATCAAGCCCTTCATCCTGCAATTCAGTTTCGCCGAGATCGGCGCGGTCGGGTTGTTCGGCGTGGCCATCGTCGGGGCCCTGAGCCGCGGTGCGATGGTCAAGGGAATCATGTCCGGCGTCTTCGGGTTGCTGCTCAGCACCATCGGCATCAGCGTCTTCACCGGCGAGGCCCGGTATACCTTCGATTCCCTGCAATTGCGCGAGGGGCTTCCGCTGATCGCCACCGCCATCGGCCTGTTCGCCCTGCCCGAGATGTTCGACCTGATGATGACGAGGAAGTCGATCTCGACGGTGCGCACGAATCTCGGCACCCGGGACGTTTTCCGGGGCGCCGGCCAGGCCCTGAAATACTGGCGGCTGATCATTCGGCACTCCATTTTGGGCGTCTTCTTAGGCGCCATCCCCGGCGTGGGATCGCGCGTCGTCTCGTGGCTGTCCTATGGGATCGGCGTCTCGATGAGCAAGGACCGGGCGCAATTCGGCAAGGGCTCCTACGAGGGGCTGATATTCTCGGAATCGGTGCAGAGCGCCAAGGAAGGCGGCCAGGCGATCCCGACCCTGGCCCTCGGCGTGCCGGGGGGGCAAAGCTGGGTCTTCGTCCTGGTGGCGATGATCGCCTACGGGGTGTCGCCGGGCCCGCAGATCCTCTCCAAGCATGGCGATATCGTGACCTTGATCGTCGTCAGCCTGGTCCTCGGCAACGCCGTGCTGGCCAGTGTCGGCATGTTGTGGTCGGGACAGCTGGCCAAGCTTACCCGGGTCCCCTATCCCCTGCTTGGTGCCGTCATCATCCCGCTGACCTTCCTCGCCGCGTTTCAAGATACCCGCCACTGGACCGCCATACCCATTGTCCTCGGCTTTGCCGTCCTCGGCCTCTTGATGAAGCAATTCCGCTGGCCGAGGCCGCCCCTGATCCTCGGCTTCATCCTTGGCGGGATCATCGAGGAGAACCTGCTATCGGCGCATTCCCTTTACGGCACCGTGGGGATCCTCGAGCGGCCCTTGACCATCACCCTCATCGTGCTGGCCGTCGCCATCGCCATCTTCTTCACCAGGATCGGCTCGCGCTCGACCACGGTGTCGGTAGAGCAGAACGGCGGGGCCTCGGCCGACGTCCCGGCCCCGGAACCGGCGCCCGATCGCCGTTGGAGGTGGACCTGGCGGAACCTGTTCCCGCTGTTCTTCATCCTGATTGCCGGACTGTTCGTCTGGGAGGCGACGCAGTTCCGCCCCAAGGCGGCTGCGTTCCCGCTCCTGCTCGGCAGCGCGGTGATCATTTTGGCGCTGGCGCAGATCGTCAAGAACGGCTGGGAAGACAGCGTCGGGGACGTGATGGACCTCGGCATGCTCAGCGCCGGGGTCGAGGGGCGGGGCCGATCGGCGGCCATCCTCTTCGGCCTGATCTGCATGTTCCTGCTCCTGGCCATGGCCATCGGCCTTCCCGCCGCGGCGATAACCCTGGCCGCGGTTTCGCCGGCCGCGCTGATGGTGGGTGCGCGCCCCTGGGCATGGGGGCTCCTGACCGGCGGCATCATCGCCGCTGCCGTGGTGTTCGTGTTCGATAATTTGATGCATATCATTTGGCCGGAACCGTTGCTCTGGGACTGGCCGCAGGCGTTCCTTTTCTAGTCACCCGCGGGAGGGTTCCATGAAAAATCCAAAGAAATCCAATCGGCCGCCGCGGCGCAACGCCTACAACGAATGGATGCGGTCCATTGGCGTGCCGGTCTACGAGGGCCACCACGTCGAAGACCTGAGAAGCGTCGAACTGGGGTGGTGGGAGGAGCGCCAGGCCCTGGCGGCGTTTCTCCATCTCAAGGGCATGGAGGGGGTGTCGGAGGCCCGCGTCATGGAAATTCCGCCGGGCAAGGAGATGCCCCCTTTGAAGATGGCGGTGGGGGAACTGGTCTACGTGCTGGAGGGTCAGGGCCTGACGACGGTGTGGAATGCGGAGGATGGCCCGAGACAGACCTTCGAGTGGGGCGAGCAGAGCCTGTTCCACGTCCCGCGGCATTTCCACCACCAGATCTTCAACGGCAGCGGTGATAAGCCGACGCGGCTGCTTTGTTACAATTATCTGCCGGTGGCCATGTCCGTGGTGCCCGATCCGGATTTCTTCTTCAACAATCCCTATCAGAGCAATGCCGCGCTTGCCGAGGACGATGACCTGTTCGCCGAGGCCCAGGAGGTCAAGACCGACGGCCCCGGCGGCTCGCCGATCGGATGTTACTGGCTTGGCAATTTCTTCCCCGATCTCAGGCATTGGGACCGGCTGGCGTCATTCCGGGACAGGGGTGCCGGAGGCAGCGCCGTGTTCATGCGCTTTCCCGACGCCGAGATGGGTGCCCATATGTCGGTCTTCGATCCGGGGCTTTACAAGAAGGCGCATCGCCACGGGCCCGGGCGGGTGATCGTCATCCCGGCGGGGGAAGGCTATTCGGTGTTGTGGAAGGCGGGCGGCGAGAAGGTCGTCTGCCCGTGGCACGAGGCATCGGTCTTTGTGCCGCCGGAGGACTGGTACCACCAGCACTTCAACACCGGGACCGGTCCCGCGCGCTACCTCGCCCTCGGACCGCTGCCGCAGTTCCGCGGCAAGGGCGAGACCCTGCAGGATCGCGCCGACCGGCAGATCGAATATCCCGACGAAGACCCCTGGATCCGTAAAACCTTCGAGAAAGAGGTCGCGGCACGGGGCCATGAGAGCCTGATGCCCGAAGAGGCCTACCGGGACCGCGACTACCGCTGGTCCTATGGCGACGAAGGGGATTAGAGCGCGGGCACGACCTCATCGGGGTAGGCGGTCTGGTGTTCCAGCATGATCTCGGTCCGGGTTTCGGCGGACCGCTCAATCGCGACCAGGACCTCCTGGGTCGCCTTGCCCCAGCGACCGTCGGCCGGTAGCGGCCGGCCTTCCGCGACCGCTTTGTAAAAGGTCTTGAGGCGCGCATCCCGTCCGTCGCCCGCATCGGGAAAGGTGATCTCGCGTTGGCTCTCGTCGCCGTCGACGACAAGCCCACCGGGCGAAAGCCTGACGTCGCCGTGATCGAAGCTTGCGATCAAGGGTCCCCCCAGGATCCAGCCGCCCGATTGCCCCACAGATTGCGAAACCTGGGTGCTGCGCCGGCCGCCGCCATAGCGTTCCGCCGAGGCCGCGCGATCCTCCCACTCCGGCTCGTCGGCGTGGCCGGCGAGCTCGCGCCGGGCCCGGGCGTGACGCTTCTCATCGCCCAGGGGGGCGGCACCGTCGAACCCGTAAACCAGGGCCCGGGAGTCGAAATGATCGTAGCTCGAGCACACGGCGGTGCCGCTGACACCGTCGTGGAATTCGAAATAGACGGTGAAGCTTCCCGGCACCCGCCTCGCGGGATCCCAGATCCCGGTCGTGCCGCGGACGCTGCGCATCAAACCGCCGCCGATTGTGCGGATGATGTCGAACTGGTGCGGGCCCTGGCGCCAGAGGATGCCGTTGCCCCATCCCGGGGTGATCTCTTCGGCCGTGCGCGGGCGGTAGAGCCAGTCGACGAAGCGCCAGCTGTGGATCATGCGCAGGCGGCCCAGTTCGCCGCTGACCGCGAGGGCGCGGATGGCTTGGATGCGCGGCTCGAAGCTGTGCTTGACGTTGACCCCCAGCAGCACGCCGTTGCGCTCGGCGGTGAGGATCATCTCTTCCGCATCGTCCAGGGTCACCGCCATGGGCTTTTCGATCAGCACGTGCTTGCCGCCGTTAAGCATGGCCTGGGCATGGGTGAAATGCAGATGGTTGGGGGTGCCGATGTAGACCAGGTCGACCGCCTCATCGCCCGCCAGCCCGGCGACGTCGCCATGGGTCCGGACATCGGGGAAATCGGCGGCGAACCGTTCCAGGACCGTGCTGTCGGCGTCGGCCACGGCCACCAGATCGACATAGGGACTGCGGAGAAAGCTCGGCAGCATGTTCACGGCGGCGCCGCCGAGGCCGAGAATGCCTAGGCCCAAGGGAGGGGCGCCGGCCTCAGCGCTCATGAGGGCGCGGCGCGGCCGCCAAGGCCGCCTTTCTGTGCCGACATCTCCCTCAGTCCCGCCGGTGGTAGCGCTGGGCGCGCTCTTCTTCCGGTATGTCCGCCCCCGGCTTGAAGCGGCGCAGCGCCGTTCCCGAGGCGGTCTCTCCGGTGCCCATGGGGCGGTCGCCGACGATAGTGACCCGCTCCATCAGCCGGCGTTGGGGATAGTAGTCGTGAACGGCGGCGTGCTGGACCGATCGGTTGTCCCAAAACACCACCATGTTCGGTGCCCAGCGGTGCCGGTACTGAATTTCCAGGAGCGAGTTCAGGCGGTAGAGCCGCTCCAAGAGCATTGTGCTTTCGCTCTCTTCCATCCCTTTGATGCCGACGGTAAACGAGCGGCTGACATAGATCGCCCTCTTGCCGGTCACGGGGTGGACGCGCACCACCGGATGGGTCACAGGTGGGTAGGCGTCTTCGTATTCGTGCAGTTTGCGCCGGTCATCGGGGCTGTCGCCGAACAGGGTC
Organism: Alphaproteobacteria bacterium; assembly: GCA_033720855.1. Taxonomy (GTDB): domain Bacteria; phylum Pseudomonadota; class Alphaproteobacteria; order SMXQ01; family SMXQ01; genus SMXQ01. Next base: position 10,783 of record JAWWBR010000043.1, on the reverse strand, counting down.
TTGAACACCTTGAAGTCGTTAATCGCCTCCAGGCCGGAGAGAAACTGCTGCATCTTGTCAGATAGGCTTTCGTACGCGGCCGTCATGCTGCAAAAGACCGTATCGCCGCCAAGCTCGGGGACGATCCTGGCCGAAAGCGCCGTGCCCATGGGCGGGCAGGCGCGGAACATCTCGTCGGAATGCCAAAGGTCGGTGGCGCGCGGCGGATTGCCTTCTTTGTTGTCGTAGACGATGAGGCTGGGATCGTCCTCGGCATTGGTGGAGAACGGATGCACCGACAGTTCGCCGAAATAGCGGCCGAAGCGCTTGAGATCCTCGGCGCTGATGGCCTGGTCGGGGAAGACCAGGACCTGATGGTCGGCATGGGCCTGGCGAATGGCGGCGACGGTGGCGTCATTGAGCGGCCGGCTCAGATCGACGCCGGTGACCTCGGCCCCGAGGTAGGGGCTCATGCGCCGAAGGCCGATGGAGGAGGCCTCTGTATCGCCGGCGACGACGGGCTCGGTCATGGGGTTGTCCTCGCGTTGTCGCGTCGCGTCACGGCGCGACGTCGTTTTGCCGGTTACGGTATCCCCGTGCCGGAAATCTGTAAAGCCGCGGCCTTGGTGCCCCGCGCCGGTTCACCGCCCGCGTCGGATGCCCTGCCCGCGGCGCATATTGCCATAAGGCGGTTGCGGCATCACGCGGCGGCGACTAAACATGGCCTATCCCGGTCCTTGGTAACGGTGTTGTCCCTCCATCTGACATGAACAATCAACTTCCTCTTCCCGGGCGGGACGCCCACTGGGCGTTCTTCCTCGATGTGGACGGCACCCTTGCGGATATCGCGCCCCATCCCGCCGAGGTGACGATCGCCGATCACGCCCGCGATACCCTGTTTCGCTTGGTCGAGGCCTGCGAGGGCGCCGTGGCGCTGGTCAGCGGTCGCTCCATCGCCGATATCGACCGCCTGTTTGCCCCGCTGCATCTGCCGGTGGCGGGACTCCATGGGCTCGAGCGGCGAAATGCCGGAGGTCGCGTCACCCGGGTTGCGGCACGACCCGAAGCAATCGATGCCGCACGGGCGGCGCTGGAGGCCTTCGCCGGCGCCCATCCGGGCGTTTTGATCGAGGACAAGGGGGTCAGCCTCGCCCTGCACTTCCGACAAGCGCCCAAGGTGGAGACGGAAGCCGAAACGGTGGTCTCCGGGGTGATCGCCGGCGCCCAAGGGACGCTTGTCCTGCAGCGCGGCAAGATGGTCCTCGAATTGCGGCCCGGCGGCAGCGACAAGGGGGCTGCGGTCGATGATTTCATGGCCGAGCCGCCCTTTGCCGGGCGACTGCCGATATTTGTCGGCGACGATGTTACGGACGAGGCGGGATTTGCTACGATTAACAAAATGGACGGCATTTCCATACGCGTCGGCGATGGAACGCCCACCTGTGCGCAATATGACGGCGCCTCGGTCGCGGCGATCCATGCATGGCTCGATGCCGTCGCCGAAGCCCTGGGCGCACCGGCCGCCGGCTGAGGTGAGCATCGCAGCCGGTTTGGGCAGAGAAGATCGCGAAATGCCATGACCCAAGACGGCTCAAGCAACCTTGACCTAGCGCTGATCGGCAATTGCATCCACAGTGCATTGATCGACCGCACGGGACGGATCACCTGGGCCTGCCTGCCGAGCTACGATGGCGATCCCATGTTTTGCCGTTTGATCGATAACGATAACGGTTCCGGCGGCTTCTTCGATATTCGGCTCGACGGCTTCCAGCGGGCCGAGCAGGACTACATCCGCAATACCGCGGTGCTGACGACCACGCTCTATGCCGAGGACGGTTCGGCGGTGGAGATCACCGACTTCGCGCCACGGTTCAAACAGTTCGGGCGGACCTATCGCCCGGTGATGATCGTGCGTATCATCCGGCCCGTCTCCGGCAGTCCCAGAATCACTGTGCGGCTCAGGCCCAGCGCCGACTATGGGGCGCGGCGCCCGGAATCGACCTACGGTTCCAACCATATCCGCTATCTCATGACCGCCGCCACCATGCGACTGACCACCAATGCCCCCTTGGCCATGGTGCGCGACGAGATCCCCTTCGTGCTTGAGGGGCCGATCACGATGATCTACGGGCCCGACGAGACCCTCGCCGCCTCGGTGGTCGACACCGGGCGGGATTTTCTCGAGCGCACCGTCGATTACTGGCTGGAATGGGTGCGCTACCTGTCGATCCCTTACGAGTGGCAGGATGCGGTGATCCGGGCGGCAATCACGCTCAAGCTGTGTAATTTCGAGGAAACCGGAGCGGTGATCGCGGCGATGACGACCTCCATCCCCGAGGCGCCCGATTCGGGACGCAACTGGGATTACCGTTATTGCTGGCTGCGCGATGCCTTCTTCGTCGTGCAGGCGCTCAACCGTCTGGGCGCGACGCGGACCATGGAGGCCTATCTGCGCTACATCACCAATGTGGTCGCCTCAAGCAATGATGGCTTTTTGCAGCCGGTCTACGGCATCACCACCCGTGCGCAACTGACCGAACGGGTGATAGATACCCTTTCCGGTTTCCGCGCCATGGGTCCGGTGCGGGTGGGCAATCAGGCCTATGAGCACGTCCAGAACGACGTCTACGGCAGCGTCATCCTGGCTTCGATCCATTTCTTTTTCGACGAGCGTCTGCGCCATCCTGGGGATGCGGCGATGTTCGAACGGCTCGAGCAGGTGGGCGCCCAATGCGTCGCCCGCTACGACAAGCCCGACGCCGGGATCTGGGAATACCGGGAACGAGAGGAGGTTCACACCCATTCGGCGGTGATGTGTTGGGCCGGCTGTGATCGACTGGCCCGGATCGGCCGGCGCTTGGGACGGGACGATCGGGCACATTACTGGGAGGGGGAGGCCGCGCGGATTCGCGCGGAAATCCTCGAGGCGGCGTGGAACGAAGAGCTTGGCAGTTTCGTCTCCACCTTTGGCGGGAGCGATCTCGACGCGAGCTTGCTTCTGCTCAACGAATTCGGTTTCGTCGCCGCCGATGACCCCCGCTTTGCCGGCACCGTGACGGCGATCGAGAAGCATCTCAAGAAGGAAGATTATATCTACCGCTATGCGACCAAAGACGATTTCGGCATGCCCCAAACCGCGTTCCTGGTCTGCACCTTCTGGTACATCAATGCTCTTGCCGCCCTCGGCCGCAGGGACGAGGCCCGCGCTCTGTTCGAACGCATGCTCAGCGTGCGCAACCCCTGTGGTCTCTTGTCGGAGGACCTGGACATACAGACCGGCGCCCTTTGGGGGAATTTCCCACAGACCTATTCCATGGTCGGGCTGATCAACTCGGCGATGGTCTTGAGCCGAAGCTGGGAGGAGGCCTTGTGAGCCGCCTGGTCATTGTCTCCAACCGCGTTACCAAGACCCAGGGCGGCGGCGCCCAAGTGGGGGGATTGGCCGTCGGCCTGCTGGGGGCGCTCGAGGAACTGGGCGGGCTGTGGTTCGGTTGGTCGGGGCAGGTTACGGAGAACCCCTCCGATGCCCCCCGATTCTCCTCCAGTGACGGCGTCTCCTACGCGACACTTGATTTGTCGGAGCGCGATTACGAGGAGTATTACAACGGGTTTTCCAACGAGACCCTGTGGCCCTTGTTTCACTACCGTCTCGACCTCGTCGATTTCCATCGAAAGTATTACCAAGGCTACCGCAGGGCCAATACGCGCTTCGCCAAAGCCCTTGCCGGACTGGTGCAGCCGGACGATCTGATCTGGGTGCACGACTATCACCTGATTCCGATGGCGGAGGAGCTGCGCCGCATCGGTGTTCGCAACCGCATCGGGTTTTTCCTGCACACGCCGTTTCCCTCTCATCAGGTCTTGGTCGCTTTGCCGCAGCATAGAGAGATCATCGCCGCCCTCAGTGCCTATGACGTGGTCGGGTTCCAAACGTCGATCGACGTGCGCACCTTCAGCCATTACATCAAGTTTGAGACCCGCGGCGTCTTCGACGAGGACAAGCACCTGATCCGTGCTTTCCGCCATACCTTCCATTGCGACAAGTTCCCGATCGGGATCGATGCCGCCAATGTCGCCGCAATGGCCAAGGCGCAGGAAAACGCGGTGCGGGTCGATCGCCTGATCAAAAGCCTGCGCGGCCGTGAGCTGCTCATCGGGGTCGACCGGCTCGATTATTCCAAGGGTCTCGTGCACCGGTTTCACGCCTTCGAGCTGTTCTTGGCGCGCCACCAGGACTGGCACGGCAAGGTCGTGCTTCTGCAGATTGCGCCGCGGACCCGCGAGGACGTCCAGCAATACGACGATATCCGTCACGAGCTCGAGACCGAGGCCGGACGCATCAACGGCGCCCATGCGGAATTCGACTGGGTGCCGATCCGTTATCTCAACCGGGGTTTCACCCGCGAGACGCTCTCGGCGTTTTATCGCCAGGCCAGAGTCGGTGTGGTGACGCCGCTTCGCGACGGCATGAATCTGGTGGCCAAGGAATACATCGCGGCTCAAAATCCGAGCGACCCGGGGGTGCTGGTGCTGTCACGGTTCGCCGGCGCCGCCGAGCAGTTGTCCAGCGCCTTGATCGTCAATCCCTATGACGATGAGCGGGTCGCCGCATCCCTGGGGCGCGCCCTGGAGATGCCGCGCAAGGAACGCCGGGCCCGGTGGCGCGCGGCGTACGAGGTGGTTTGCCGGCACGACATCGAGGCCTGGCGGCGGTCCTTCCTGCGGGTCCTCGGCCGGGCGCCGTTCTCGATGTGACGGTCGAAAACGCGATCACCTTTCCGCAACGGTCAGGGGTCCCGCAAGGCGACACTTGGTATTGCCGCCGGCTCGCCATAAACTTGAAGGATCGATCGCGAAACGGGGGGATGAAGCATGTTTGATACTATCGTCGTCGCCACCGATGGTTCGGCCAATGCGGACCGTGCCGTCTCGGTGGCGGCGAAACTGGCTGCCGCCTGCGGGGCGCGGCTGACCCTGGTCCACGTCGCCCCGACCTATCTGTCCCTGGCCGACGCCGAACAGGTGACCGATCTCTCGCCCGAGGCGAGGGCGGATATCAAAAAGATCCGTGAGACCATGGGCGGTTTCGAGATCAGCGGTTACGCTCCGGTGCCGGCGCCGCAATCGGCGATCGAGCATATCGGAAATGCGGTTTTGGACCGGGCCGAGAGCCTTGCCCGCGAGAACGGGCCGGCCGAGATCGACCGCATCCTCCGGTTCGGCGATCCCGCGGAGGGGGTTGTCGAGGAAGCGGAGCGGATCAAGGCCGAACTGATCGTCGTCGGCACGCGCGGACTGAGCGATCTCGGCGCCTTGGTGATGGGAAGCGTCTCCCACAAGGTCATCCAATTGGCGGACTGCCCCTGCGTCACCGTCAAGTGATGCCGCGGCGCTCCGGCGGCGCGCCGGTTTTCCAGGCGCGGTCACGGCATCGGGACACGGATCGGAGCAGCCTACCAAGCCTTTGTCCGGGTGTGTGCGTCATTGCTTCTGTCACGAGCCCGTGTCTATCGATTGGCGGCCTTGGCAGAAATGCCTAAATAATAATCGAAATTTCTAAATGATGAATTATTAGGCATTAATGCAGCCCAGCGAGGCGTTGAAGCCGGGTCGCCGTACCGCCACCACAACGTCGCAAGGCCTTTTAAGTCTCTGAAAATTTGGAGAAAAACGTTTTTTCTCGGAGGTGCCGGGCGGTTGGCATGGCATTTGCGGAAAAGGATTCCGTTACGGGAATTATCCGCTTCACCGCTAGCCAGGAGTACCTGCCATGCCTTCTTCTTTCGCAGACCCCTTCGATCCCGACCGCACCCTTTCCACCGGATGCAGTTGCGGCCAGCATGCCAGCCAGGAAGAACACGACGCCGCCTGTGCGGACGACCCAGTGCTGAGTAAGGCGGCCGGCGACGATCGCTTTGGAGACAGCCTGCGCACCGAGGATTCCGCCGGCGATGAGGACCTTATCGGCCGGGCCGTGGAATCCGCGGTGATGCGGGCAATGTTCCCGCGCGATGTTGACCGGCGGGCCTTCCTGCGCGCCGTCGGGTCCACCACGGCAACGGCCGCGATCGCCGCGGCTTTCCCCCTTGGCGTGGCGAAGGCGCTGGCCGCGGAGAAGACCGGGCCCCTGGAAAAGACCAAGCTCAAGGTGGGTTTTGTCCCGATCACTTGTGCCACCCCGATCATCATGGCCCACCCCATGGGCTTCTATAAGAAGTACGGCCTTGACGTCGACGTCATCAAAACCGCGGGTTGGGCGGTGTCGCGGGACAAATCGCTATCCGGCGAATACGACGCTGCCCATATGCTGACGCCGATGCCGCTCGCGATCAGCCTCGGCGCCGGCTCGACGGCGGTGCCGTGGACCATGCCGGCGGTGGAAAACATCAACGGCCAGGCGATTACCCTGCATAAGAAGCACAAGGACAAGCGCGATCCCAAGCAGTGGAAGGGCATGAAGTTCGCCGTGCCCTTCGACTATTCGATGCACAACTTCCTGCTGCGTTATTACGTCGCCGAGCATGGGCTGGATCCCGACAAGGATATCCAGATCCGCGTCCTGCCGCCGCCGGAGATGGTCGCCAATCTGCGCGCCGAAAACGTCGACGGTTACCTTGCCCCCGATCCCTTCAACCAGCGTGCCGTCTACGACGGGGTCGGTTTCATCCACCTCCTGACCAAGGAGATCTGGGACGGGCATCCGTGCTGCGCCTTCGCCGCCTCGAGGAAGTTCGTCAGCGAAAACCCCAACACCTTCCTCGCCCTGTTCAAGGCCATCATCGATGCCACCGCTTACTCCTCGAACACGGCGAACCGCAAGGAGGTGGCCAAAGCGATCAGCCCACGCAATTACCTGAACCAGCCGGAGACAGTGGTGACCCAGGTCCTCACAGGCACCTTCGCCGATGGTCTCGGCAACATCCGCCGGGTTCCAGATCGCATCGATTTCAATCCCTTCCCCTGGCACTCCATGGCGGTCTGGATCCTCACGCAGATGAAGCGCTGGGGCTACATCAAGGGCGACGTCGATTACCGCAAGATCGCCGAGGAGGTCTACCTCGCCACCGACGCACAGAAGGTCATGGCCGAGATGGGGCTCAAGGCGCCGAAGGCGACATACGGCTCCTATACCATCATGGGCAAGACCTTCGATCCCGATAAGGCGGACGCCTACGTCAAGAGCTTCGCCATTCAGCGCGCCAGCTGACGGAGGGGGCGATGAGCGGATCCAAGTCCTTTCAGGCGCTGGCTCTTTCGGTCGGTCTTCTGGTGATGTTTCTGGGCGCCTGGCAGCTCGCGGTCAGCGGCGGCGGCACCTCGGAAGCAATGGATCCGGAATATGCCGCACTGATGGGGGCGACGGCCAAGGGGGGCTCGGCCATGCCCGCGCCCCTCGACATCGCCAAGGAAATGTGGCGCCATATTTCCGACCCGTTCTACGACAAGGGGCCCAACGACAAGGGCATCGGCATCCAGCTCGCCTATTCGCTCGCCCGGGTGCTGATCGGCTATCTGATCGCGGCGGCGGTGGCCATTCCGCTGGGCTTCCTGATCGGCATGTCGCCGCTCTTCTACAAGGCGTTGGATCCCTTCATCCAGGTCCTAAAACCGATCTCACCGCTCGCCTGGATGCCCCTGGCTCTCTACACGATCAAGGATTCCGGTGTCTCCTCGGTGTTCGTGATCTTCATCTGCTCGATTTGGCCGATGCTGCTCAACACCGCATTTGGGGTCGCGTCGGTGCGCCAGGACTGGCTCAACGTTGCCAAAACCCTGGAGGTTGGCAGATTGCGGGCGGCCTTCAAGGTCATTCTGCCCGCCGCCGCACCCACCATCATGACCGGCATGCGGATCTCCATTGCCATTGCCTGGCTGGTGATTGTCGCCGCCGAGATGCTGGTGGGGGGAACCGGCGTCGGCTACTTCGTCTGGAACGAGTGGAACAACCTGTCCATCACCAATGTCATCTGCGCGATCCTCTTCATCGGCCTGGTGGGGATGGCGCTCGATCAGGTTCTCTATCGCCTCTCCCGGCTCGTCGCCTACGCAGAGTAACAAGGTAGTATCACAATGGATCGTAACAAGTTGATTTCCGTCGAGGGCCTGACCCGGCGCTTTCCCGGCGCCAAGGGCGCAGAGTCCGTTACCGTTTTCGAGGATTTGTGGTTCGACGCCGCGAAAAGCGAATTCGTCTGCCTGATCGGGCATTCGGGCTGCGGCAAGTCGACGATTCTCAACATCCTCGCCGGCATCGACCAACCCAGCGCCGGCACCGTCATCGTCGACGGCCGCGAGGTCACGGGACCGTCGCTCGACCGGGCCGTGGTGTTTCAGGGCCACGCCCTGATGCCGTGGATGACCGCCCTGCAGAACATCGCCTTCGCGGTCAAGTCCCGCTGGCCGAAATGGAGTAGGGGCAAGATCCGCGCCCATTGCCAGGACTACATCGATATGGTCCACCTCACCGGCTCCGAGAACAAAAAGCCGGCCCAGCTCTCGGGCGGCATGCGCCAGCGGGTCGGCATCGCCCGGGCGCTCGCCATCGAGCCGCGCATCATGCTTCTGGACGAACCCTTCAGCGCCCTTGACGCGCTGACCCGCGGATCGCTTCAGGACGAGCTCTTGGACATCTGCGCGAAGACCCGCCAGACCACCTTCATGATCACCCACGATATCGACGAGGCTCTGCTTCTGGCCGACCGCATCCTTTTGATGACGAACGGGCCCGAGGCGCGGGTCGCCGAGATCGTCGTCAACACGCTGCCCAAGGGGCGCAGCCGCCACGACCTTCACCGCGATGACAATTACTATCCCCTGCGCAACCACCTGCTGGAGTTCCTTGTCAGCCGCTCGGAGGCCCTCAGGGAAAAGACCGAAGGCATCGACCCCCGCAAACCGCCCCTCGTTTTTCCACGGGCCGGGGATACGCCTCAGGCCCCGGCCGCCATCGGCGCTGCCAGCGCCTGACAATGCAACCGCGCCGCCCGGCGCTTCAGTGAAAGAAGGAGATCATGATCATGAGCCAAGCAGAGACCACCGAAAGTGTCGTGACATTGCCCGAGCCCGTCGCGCTGTCCGAAGAAACGGCGACCACCCGGGAAGAGCTGACGGAGAAGATCGTCGCCACCAAACTGGCCAAAGACCTGACCTGGGAACAGCTTGCCGAAGCGCTCGGCCGCTCCAAGGTATGGGCGACCGCCGCCTTGTTGGGCCAGATGCAGATGAACCTCGAGGAGGCACAGGCGGCGGCGAAGCTTCTCGACCTCGATGCCTTCGAGACCAAGTTGTTGGCGACCTGCCCCTATCGCGGCTCCCTGGGGCAGGAGGTTCCCACCGATGCGCTGGTCTATCGCTTCTACGAGATCATCCAGGTCTACGGCACCACCCTGAAGGCGGTGATCGAAGAGGAATTCGGCGACGGCATCATGAGTGCCATCGATTTTTCCATGGATGTGGAGCGGGTGCCCGATCCCAACGGAGACCGGGTCAAGGTCACCATGAACGGCAAGTTCCTGCCCTACAAGCGATATTGATGGGCGCGCAGACGCGATCAAAGGCGAGCGCCGGGGGTGTTAGCACTCCCGCCGCCCTGCTGCTAAGCCTTTAAATTTATGGATTAATTAACGATGTTGTGATGCAATTTCGGGGATATGCCGATGCCGTCGGTAGACAGTTTTTTTGGTCATAGTGAGGGAACCGATGAAATGAGACGGAGACGGCGCCACAGGCACCTCGAGAGGCAGCTTCTGGGCTACGGGTTGACCACCGCGGAGATCATTTACCGCATGCCCGATTACCAGGATCTGCTGCAAAGCTACATCTGGCAGGAATACGACAAGGCTCCGGATTTTCCCGAGCTTCACAGGTTCCTGGACTTCTGGCAGCGCAATCTCGACGGCCCGATCCACCAGGTCCGGGTCGCGAGCCTTCAGCTCGTGAGGCCTGCCGAGTTCCGTATCGTCGACGGAGAGCTCAGGCTGCACTAGCCGCGCAAACGGGCGCGATAATAGGGCGTGCAACAACCGCGTGCCGCCGGTTCGCCCGACCGTGCCGGCTAACGGATGACGACGAACAACTCCCTCCCATCCCTGATGATGTTCAGCGCGACGACGTCGCCGGCGGCCTTGAGGCGGGACTTGAGGCCCGCGACGTCGAACACCGCGACGCGGTTCACGGCGACGATGACGTCGCCGCGCCGCAGACCGTTCTGCCAGGCGGGGCTGTCGCGCTCGACGCGGCTGATCACCACGCCTTGGATCTTGCCGTAGAGGGGATGACGGCGGTCGAGGTTCTGGAGGACCGCGCCGCCAAGCTGAGGCACCCCTTCGGTGCCCTTGAGGATGGCCTTGCGCAGACCACCGATCTTGAGGTCGACCGTCAGCGCGCGGCCGTCGCGCCGCAGCGCAAGGCGCACCGTCTCACCGACCGGAGTCAGACCGATCCGGTTGCGAAAATCCGATGAGTCCCTGATCGGCTCGCCGTTGACGGCGAGAATCACGTCGCCCGCCTTGATGCCGGCTTCCTGCGCGGGGCTCTTTGGTTCGACCTGCGAAACGATGGCGCCGCGGGCCTCGCCGAGCTTGAGCGCCTCCGCGATATCCGGCGTCACGTCTTGGATGGAGACGCCGATGCGCCCGCGTCGCACTTCCCCGTAGCGCAGCAGCTGGCCCATGACGGCATTGGCCATGCGCGTCGGGACGGCGAACCCGATGCCCACATTGCCACCGGCCGGACCGATGATGGCGGTGTTGATCCCGACCAGTTCGCCGCGGAGATTGATCAGGGCGCCGCCCGAATTTCCGGG
>JAWWBR010000042.1:0-24562 GCA_033720855.1 Alphaproteobacteria bacterium | reverse complement strand
TTCGTTTTCGCGGTAGCGGCGAAAGGACAGGGTGTCGATAAAAATGGGTCGAGGGCCAATGAATTGGATGTTGTAGGCCGAGGCGTCCGACAGCGCGATGCCCTGGTCCAAGAGTTCGATTTGAATGTTTAGGTGTGCGAGGGCCGCCGCTTTCAGTGCCCCAAACGGCCATTCATAGGGGTAGGACCAGAAGGGGATCTTGGGGTGTTCGAGAACGATATCGCCCTCTGCCGCGTCCTCGCCAAGCACGGCGCCGTCCACCTCTTCGTTTGCGATAACCGCGCCGCGTTCAATCAGCGGTAGGAGCGCCTCGCTGTCCCGGACGAAACGGTAATCGTCTTGGGCGAGGGGCCGAACTGTTCGGTAAATCCGTCCATTGGCCTGATGGACCTGTCCAGCGGGGTCCCGGAAAGATGCCGGGTCAATCGACATCTGTGGGTTTGTGTTTCAACTTTTCGCCACCGTCCAGGGGGGTAGACACGGGATCGCTCTTGGCGGGGCGCCTGAACAGCCCAAAGAACCGAGCCACGTGTGATCGGAAAAACAGCCCTGCAGCCGCTATCGCGCCAACAACGGCCTGCAGCACGATGCTCGCGGTGCCGGGGTCGATATACGCGTAAGCGGGCCTGTTGAGCAGCAACAGCACTGCCGCCGTAGAGATTAAGAGACGGATCATTAGTTACACCTCTCGTGAAAATCCTCTCACAAGGTGGCAAAGGAATAAACCAAATTTGGTTAAACTATTATTTATCGCAGGATCGGGCTGTTTCTGGTGGAAGGAACAGCGTTTACGGATTCTCCCAACCAAATTTGCTCACGTGCTGATTGGCGGGCCAATAACCGGGCTAACTCAAGAAGCGCGGCCTCGACGTCAATTTCGATTGCAGAATCTCGATCAGTGCCGTCGGCTTCGTCTCTCTTAGAGGGCACGTTGCACATTTGCTGCTCCTTTGGAGGGGCCAGGTTTCAGTGAAGGCCAGCCCGTTGATCCACCACCTGATCCAGAAGGGCGGGGAAATCGTTGGCCGGGCTATTCACATCACGGCTCACGGGGTGTGCGCGCATCAGCTCCGCAGGGTAAGGCCGGAGCATGATAGCGAGCCGTGTTCTCGAAGGTGATCGATCCTCGCCCAACCAGGCCTCGTGGTCGTTTTCCGGCAGAATGACCGGCATGCGGTCGTGGATCGGTGACACGGTGTCATTGGCATCGGTCACGATGATCGTGAAGGAGGTGAGGTCCTCACCTTCTGGCGATATCCAGTGATCCCACAGCCCGGCAAAGACAAATGGCTCCCCAGATTTGAGAGTGATGTAAAAGGGCTGCTTTCCATTCCCAGTTTGCTTCCATTCGAAGAAACCGTCAGCCGGAATGAGACAGCGCCGGTTCTTGAATGGCCCCCGATATGCCGGCCGGCTTGCCACGGTTTCAGCCCGTGCATTGATCATAGAATAACGCGAATCCGGTCCCTTGGACCAAGAAGGCACCAACCCCCAGCGCATGAGGCCGAGATCACGCCCTTCTTTTCCGGCTCGTATTACAGGCAAGTCCTGGCTCGGCGCCGCGTTGTAGCGTGGCTGCAAATTCGAAAGCGCGCTTTTTACATCGAACGCTTTGATAATTGCTTCCAGCGGTGACGTGATCGCATAACGTCCACACATGGAAACGCCTCCACGTCAGTGTCCTTCCGCCTCATTCAAGGCGAACGTTCTTGGAGAAATCATAGTCTGGTGATGTATCGCAGTTAAAGCTCCACTCGATCTTCGTTTGATCCCGACTGGGGTCGAACAGCCAGTCGAGGAAATCAAGTTGCGATGCCCAAGCCGCCTCGGCCTGCTCCCGGCGATAACGCCCCGGCATGGTGTCGTTCAGCCAACCATGGGGGGCGCCGCCAAACACCCGAATTGCGTAGCTCTTCTTTTTGTCCTCAAGGCAGTTGCGGAACCGGCGCACGTCATCGAGCGAAATAATGTGGTCAGCCTCACCGAAGGATCCGAAAACCGGGCAGTCCACGTCGGCGATTACATCCTCCAAGAGACGAGGTTGGCGTTCATTGGTGTCCCATTCCCGTTCCGATGCCGCTCCGTACCAGACGAGTGCCGCCGAGATAGATCGTTCCGCAGCCAGCACTAGCGGATGGCGGCCGGTCTGACACACGCCCATGACCGCGACGCGCGATACATCGGCTCCATCGACATCGGATAAGGCGTCGATCGCCGCAGACAAGTCCCGGACCGCAGCATCGTCAGTGATGTCGCATCGTTCATCCCCACGATGCAGGGCATCTTGATCGGGATGACGAAAGAACACGTCAGGTGCAATGCAGACATAGCCGTCACCTGCGAACCGACGGGCGAGATCCTTGGTGTGATCGACGAGACCATAGCGTTCATGCATCAATACGATACAAGGCTTGGCTTCTTCGCCCGATGGCCTCGCCAAGAAAGCGGGCATCCCGTCAGCACATGTGAGGTCTTCAACAATGATGTCTTGAGCCGTCGCCATATTTTTCTCCCTTGGGCTCTTTTTCTACGTTCGTTAGATCAATATGCCTCAATACCAATGCCGCCTGAACAGTGAATTGTGTGACCATCCCTATTGCAACGAACACATCAGGGAGGCTCATGATGGCCGGTTCATTACCCAAAGGCATTCGTAGACGCGGCAATTCCTTTCACGTTGATATCACCCGCAATGGAAAGAGGCTGAACGCGACTTGTCAGAGCCTTTTGGAAGCGCGTCAGAAAAAGGCTGAGTTCGAGCACCAGCTATACTCGGGTAAGGCAGTCCTTGAGGCCCTAAAGAAACGGGGCAAGAGTTGGACCCTCGCAGAGGGTGTGGAGTACACAGCCCGCACCGCCTGGTCTCGCGCCGTGACCCGCGACAAGATGGTCAAGTTCGGTCTCGAGGCCGTTGAGTTTTTCGGCAAGAACCGGCCCCTCAATAGCATCACAACAGAGGGCGTCGATCACTGGGTGTTCGAACTCGAAACAAAACGGCTGTCAGATTCCAGTATCAACCAGCGCATTGCCGTGATTTCCAAAATCATGAACGTGGCCATGGAGCGGGGAGGCCTCGACGCTAAGCCGAAGATGCCTCGCAAGCACCATCACGAGACCCGCTTCCGGATAGTATCGAAGGGGGAGGAAAACCGGCTTCTCTTCATTTTGCGCCAAATGGGCTTCGACCTTCAGGCCGACGCGGTGGTCGCGCTATTAGACACCGGCATGAGGGTTGGGGAACTTTTGAAAGTTCATGAGCGTGATATCAGCCTACACGACAATTACATCCATGCCTGGCAGTCCAAGACGCAGGCGCCTAGATCTATTCCCATGACACGGCGTGTGCGCCAAGTCGTGGTGAAAAGGCTGACAGGACATCCTGGAAATCTCGTTTTTCCCATGCGGCACTACGACCTTTACAAGGCCTGGGATCGGGCAAGAGCCAGAATGAACCTGATCGATGACCCGCATTTCACCATGCACGCCCTTCGACACACTTGCGCATCAAGACTCGTAATGATGGGAGTCAATCTCAGGATCGTTCAGGATTGGATGGGCCATAAAGCTTATGAATCGACCCTCAGATACGCTCATCTCGTCCCTGAAACGCTCGAGCAAGCGAAGCTTGCATTGGAAAAGTTCGAACGCAGGGAAATCTCAGAGAGATAAAGTCTTTTCGTTGAACTATGTTGGCGAATGTGTTGAAGATTTGAGCCGATTTCCCATGGGCGCGTGGCGGAACTGGTATACGCGACGGACTTAAAATCCGTTCCCTTCGGGGTTGCAGGTTCGAGCCCTGCCGCGCCCACCATTGCCTTGTTGGATGTTGGAAAATCGGTCGTAATCCTTGCGGCCGCGCTGTTAGCTCTCATAACAAATCGCAGAGTAAGTCTGGCTTGTGCACCTTGCCTGGCTCAATATCCGTAAGATACGATCACATTGAAAGCTCTGGATTGAGGGGCCGCGAGAGACCCAGATGAGCGCGATCGGTGTCAGAATTCGCGATACCCGTAAGCGGGCAAAGCTCACTCAGCAGCAGCTTGCTGATTGGTGTGGCGTGAGCCGTGCCGCTGTCGCCCAGTGGGAAAACGGAACGACAAATCCAGCCACCGAGCGCGTCGTTAAAGCCGCGGCCGCTCTGGGAGTGGATTCAGGATATCTCCTCGGCAGCAATTATGCCGTCGACCCCGATTCTCATGAGCCCATTGTCGGTGGCCGGCAGTTGGCCATTGTTGATTTTGTTCAGGCCACGGCGATGCCCGAGCTTGCGGCACGCCTTTCAGGCTCCGAAATACTCATCGCGGACAAACCCATGAGCCAAGGGTGCTTCGCGCTCATCGTCAAGGACCGCAGCATGAGTCCGGATTTTGAGGTCGGTGATCGGGTAATCGTCGATCCAGAAGTCAAGCCTGATCCAGGGGATTTTGTCGTAGCTCATGTCTTTGCGGATCAAGAAGCCGTGCTTAGGAAGTGCCGACCGCGGAGTGCTCAGCAATCGGGGCAACCAGAGTATGAGTTGGTGCCGCTGAATCCAGATTGGCCGACCGAGTACATCAATGCTCAGTCACCGGGAAAAGTCATTGGCACGGTCGTGGAACGGCGCCGATATCGTAGCGAGTGAAAAGGTCAGCCCCGACGATAATGTCCGCTTTCAGCTAGGAGCGGAGTTAGAACAAAGGCGTATTATGCAGCATGAATACGAATCCCAAATTCGTGAGAAGCGGCGGAGGCACATGGCAATAGCAGTTGGGGATCTCAGGAATTTACGCGTCGATCAAGTGGGCGCGTTAAGGGCGCCGGCGTCGCTGCGCCAATTGTTCGAAAAGCGAGAAATAGAGGAAGTGTCTGAAAAGACGTTCGTTGCCGCGCGTGAAAAGGCGATTGCTGAGATCATCCACAAACAGGAGGAAATTGGCTTACCGGTCGTAACCGATGGCGAATTGCGGCGGCGGAATTTTCAGGACAGTTTCCATACCGCGGTTCGAGGGTTCTCGCCGCGCAAGGCGATGGGACCGGGGGAAAATGTCAGTCAACAGCCTTACACCCGGACCGAATCGGCTGGGTCTCGTCGCTGGCCGGTCACGGAAAAGCTAAGCCTTGAACGGAACGTCCCACTCGAGGAATTTCGCCGCAGCGCTGCGATGGCAACGAACCCGGTAAAGGTAACGTTGCTCAGTGCCGATAGGATCGCGGATCAGTTCGACCCCACCGGCGCGATTTATACGGATGTCGAAGAGTTCATCGCCGACGTCGTAGCGATAGAACGAGCCATGATTGCCGAACTCGTCGCGGTGGGTTGCCGCTATATACAGATTGATGCGCCCGGTTACACATCTTACGTCGACGATATTTCGATCTCAGAAATGCGTTCCATTGGCGAGGACCCGGAGAAAAGGCTGGCTCGGTCAATCGCCGCTGACAACGCCGTTATAGCCGGTTTCGACGGTGTGGTGTTTGGCCTTCACGTTTGCCGAGGCGGTGCTCGCACGCTTGACCCCAAGACCGGCAAGGTGGCGCCGCAATGGCATCGCGAAGGCTATTACGACGCCATCGCGGAACAGCTGTTCTCGGAACTCCACCATGATCGCTTACTGCTCGAATACGATAGCGAGCGCGCCGGCAGCTTTGCGCCGCTCAGATTCGTGCCCAAGGAGAAAGTTGCGGTGCTCGGCCTCGTCACCACCAAGAGCCCAGATATTGAATCATCTGACGAATTACGCCGGCGCATCGACGAGGCGGCAGTCTACTTGCCGCTCGACAATCTCGCTTTAAGCCCTCAGTGCGGTTTCGGAGGATACCGTAAGATCGCAATCGAGGAAGATCTGCAATGGAAGAAATTTGAGGTAATTGTCGAAACAGCGCGCGCGATCTGGGATTGATCAAAGGCCCACTCAGGAATCAATTACGCCTGCAACGCATAGAAATGTCCGACTAAATAGCAACGGATTATTCTATTTAGTGTCTGCAGCAGCCTACTGGGCGATAACGGTAAGCATTAACGAGCCAAAGGCTCCGCCGTATCCGTAGCAACATAATGTCTGCTATTAGCAAAAAGCGAGTATCAGGTCGGATACCTTGAGTTCATGACAAACCTAGCTGCCGAACTTACGTCCCACTTCAAGGATCATTTCTCGGTTCTAATCCTCGACAACGAAGTGACAGTGGATGCTTTTGTCTCAGACCCACCGCTCCCGTGGGCGAGACTTACGGAACAGAATGGTGTCTACCGGATTAGAAAAGGCTACCCGACGAAGCTCACCGCTGCCCAAGCTGGCCACGAGAAGCTTAACTGGGACGAGGTTTCCAATGCGGTCATCTGCGAGGCGCTCAGCGGCCTCGATGGCGCCATCGACCAAGTCGCGTTCGGCAACAATGCCGGTCAGGGTCTTCCACTAGCATGCGCCCTCCCCACCGCTCTCCGCGCCCAACATGGCATCATCACTTACGGCACTTCACTACCGGAACGGTCTGACTATGAAGCGCTGGGCTATATCAAATTCTGCCCGCGGAATGATCTGGCTAGGTATTTGATCGATGCTGTCGAGGGACGGCCATTGGCACTGGGATTTATCAACACCATCGAACATAACGAGCAAAACTACCACACGCCCTGGACGGGACGTTAAAAGAGGTGATACGCGCCACAAAGGCGGATTTGACTGTTAACCTGACGTCCGTTTCTGGCCAAAAGCGGAGTTCAAGGTTTTCACCTGGCCTTGCGAAAGGTTGCGGCTTCAACTGCCGAAAGTCGGTCTACTCCGGCGCTCTGCCAGCACGTTGGGCAGCAATAAGGCTGGCAGTAGCGACACGATGATCGCCATTACGCCCGCAGCGGGGAGGCCGGACCAGGAAATCAACGGGCCAGTCAGCACTGCCATCGCGACAGCGATGGCGCCTGCGCAGGTATCGTTTATGCCGATCGTTCGGCCGCGCTCTGCAGTATTGGAATGGTCGGCGATATAGGCTGTTGCCGCGACATTGGCCGCAGCCCAGCCGAGCCCCACTAGGAAGGTCCCAAGCGTGACCAGCCAGTAGGTTTGGGGAAAGGCGACGAGCGCAGCGCCCGTTATGGTGATGGCCACGCCGGGATACATTACCCTCTCCCGCCCGATTCGGTCGGAGAGCCAGCCAAGAGGGATCGTGAAGGCGAACATTCCCGCCGAATGAAACATGTGCGAGAACGCAATCGCCGAGAGAGAATGCCCGTGATTGTGCAGCACCAGAGAGGTTAAAACCATGATCACCGCCATATTGCCCTGGGCGGCGCAATTGCAGGCGATGGCGAGGCGGATCGGCAGTGGGCCGATGGCCCGGCGCCAGCTGAACGTGGCAGGGCTAGGGCCCATGGTATGGGGTGGTGGCACATAGTCGGGATAATACTGCCCGAGATTCATCCCGATATCCCTTGGATCAGGGCGGACAAGCCAAACGAAAACCATGCCCGGCAAGATCAATAGCGGGATCAGCAGCCAGGGCAGACCAAGCGGATGCAGGCCGAGCGAAGGTGCTGTGGTCTCGCTGAAGGCCATCATAGGAGGAAGGAACACGAGCCCGGCAAGCGAGCCAAGCGCGACATAGCCAAGGGCTTGGCCCCGGCGCTGCGGAGGAAACATATCAGTCGCCGCGATACGAAGCTGGTGGGCGGCACTCATGCCCATAGCGAACACCAAAAGGCCGCCCACCAGCAGCGCAAGGCTCCCGGCCTCTATAGACACGGCAAGGGCGAGAGCGCCAAACAAGGCCAGGGTGAGCCCCAGTAAGATGCCAGGCTTTCGGCCATAGGTGTCCATAATTTTGCCGATCGGATAGGCGACCAGGAACCGGCTGAGCCCGATCAGAGCGACGGACAGGCCCGCAAGGGCAGCGGAACTGGTAAGTGCCAGCACCATAAGCGGCCCCATTCCATAGGCGAGCTGCATACCCGCCCCATTGAACGATTGTGAAAGCGCGAACAGGGTAACGTTACGCTTGATAAGGGGCGGCGTCGCGAATGCCGCGGACTGTGGGTTTAGCGCATGCATCAGGGTACCTGGGCGGCAACGGTCGCCGGGTTAAACCATGGATGGGCAACGCACACAATATACCGTCTCAACGGACAGAGGCGTCGCGGAATGGGCGTTCTACGAAGGGCAAGCGCCGCGAGTTTTTTTATGCCCCCACACTTAAGGATAGGAAGAGGGGGAACGGCCAACCCGGTTTGTTAACCTGACGTCTGCTTTTAGAAAAAGCGGGCATCAGGTTAACGTCCCAATGCCTATGATTCGTCGTTGTCCTAATGACCGTTGCTACCAAAAGAGGACACTGCGTCACGACAAAAGTACGAGTCTGTGCATCTACTTCATCGGCTGCATCAGGATCTGCTGAATTTTCTGAAACCGCCCCACGTACTTAGCGGATGACGACGCGAGGCCCATTTCTAGATTTCCTCTCGAATCACTTCCACTTCGACCTTGCCATCGAGTTTTTCCGCTATTTCGCTGAGCTGGGTCCCCTGCTGCTGATCGTTTATGACAACGAGAACCGTTACCCCTTCATGTTTCGGATAAGCCCCAATCAGGCTTTGGACTTCTTCTGCAAACATATCCGCCGCTTCAGCCGTTGGAAATTCTCCAGTCATTCGCACACAGTATTGGGACATCGATTTACGCCCGATGGGACCTCCGCTGATTTAGACCGCAATCAGAGACAATTTACTTCCTTTTAGGAAACGCCCGTATCTCACATCCCGGGCAAGGCATATTTCTTCTCGAGGCCGTCGAAGAGCGGTTTATCCACGGCGATCTGGCGAGCGTCAAAATCGGCTATCTGGTCCATCACCCCATCCAAGCTGCCCTCAGATTTCAGGTGCTCAAGCACAACCTGAATATTATGGATTGCGGCCTGTAGCGCAGCATTAGCATAGAGGATGAAGGCAAAACCCATTTCTGTCAGCCTGTCACAACCTAACAGCGGAGTGAGGCCGCCCGCGACCATATTGACTAGCTGAGGGGCTGCGAGATCCCGGGCGATGGTTGCGAGTTCCTCTTCGCTTCGCGGCGCCTCGACGAAGGTCATGTCGGCACCAGCCTCGATATAGGCAGAGGCGCGATCCATGGCATCATCGAAGCCGGAGCACGCTAGTGCATCCGTCCGAGCGATGATCATCAGGTCCTGGTCTCTTCGGGCGTCGACGGCGGCCTTGATTTTTTGCGCCATCTCATTGGCGGGGATCACGGCCTTACCCTGGAAATGTCCGCAGCGCTTGGGGAATTCCTGGTCTTCCAACTGAATGGCGTTAGCCCCGCTGCGCTCTAAAACCTGAACCGTCCGTCTCACGTTGAGCGCATTGCCGAATCCCGTATCAGCGTCCACCACCAACGGCAAGCTAACGGCATCACGCATGGCGGCGACCTGCTCGGCCAGTTCAGACAATGTGATCAGCCCGATGTCCGGGGCACCGAGCTGCATGTTGGTCACACCCGCTCCGGTGACGTAGACCGCCTCGAACCCTGTCTGCTCGATGATTTTGGCCGTCAAAGCATTGGGGGCGCCGGGAACCACCATGCCATCCCGTTTGGCGACGCGGGTCTTGAAATTGGAATTCAGTAAGTCCCCCATATCCATCCCCTCTCATATAGAATTCGTGCTTAGTAATCGCCTGGTGGCGAGCCATTACGCAGTATAACTTGAGACACCCTGCCGAGGCGTGTCTCACGGTCCCAAACACCTCCAATGAGACATGCGATGAGCGGATCGACAAACCTCAATAACCCCCACACCAGCGCACTTGCTCAATTTGTCGCCAACGTACATTTCGACGAAATACCCGTCGAGGTTCGCGAGCGTCTCAAATTACTGATTCTGGATGCGTTGGGGTGTGCGATCTATGGCGCCAACCTACCCTGGAGCCGGATTCTGGTGGAGACCCTTAGCGAGGTAGATTCCGACCGCTCGGTTGGTGTTTGGGGCACCGCTAGGCGGCTCTCCGCACCCCATGCAACCTTGATCAACGGTGCCTTGGTTCAGGGATTCGAGCTCGATGACGTCCATCGCCAGGGGGTTTTGCATGTCGGGGCGGTGACGCTCCCGGCCCTGATTGCGATCACCGAGCTTCGTCGCGGCATGACGGGCCGGGAATTCCTTGTCGCCGCCCTTGCGGGGTACGAGGTTGGGCCTCGGGTGGGAATATGCATGGGCCAGGAACATATCGGTCAAGGATGGCATTCTGGGGCCACCACCGGCGTCTTTTCGGCAGCGGCTGGGGCCGCAAGAGGATTGGGATTGGATACTCAACAAACCGTCCATGCCCTAGGCATTGCCGGCACCCAGTCGGCGGGACTGATGGCGGCCCAATATGGAGCAATGGTCAAGCGCATGCATGCCGGACGGTCATCCCAAAGCGGTCTCTATGGCGCACTGCTCGCGGAGAAGGGATTCACGGGAATCGTGAACGTATTTGAGTCTGAATATGGCGGTTTTTGCACGACCTTTTCCCGATCCCAAGATCGCTTCAATTTGGATGCCTTAAGTTCGGGTCTCGGCCAAAACTTCGAAACAATGCGCATCTCACTGAAATTCTATTCATGCGTAGGATCGAACCACACAACGCTCGATGCCATCCGCATGATGCAGGAACGCCACCCCTTCTCCGCAGATGACGTTGAAAAATTTGTTGTCCACGGATCACAGGTCACGATGGATCATGTCGGCTGGAAATACCGGCCGGAAGGGCTGACCTCGGCTCAGCTCAATTTGCCTTTCTGCATCGCGACCCTGATGCTGGAGGGCGATGTCTTCGTAGATCAGTTTCCCGAAGACAGCTTTGCCGATCCCGAGCGGATAGCCTACGCCGAACGCGTGGAGGTGCGCCACGATCCCGAAATAACGGCCAAGGGATCTAATTACCGCCACATGGTACGGGTGGAAGCCCTCCTGAAGGATGGCACACACCTAGAGGAGACGGTCGAGGCGCCGCGCGGATCGGAGAAATCATTCGCGTCGAATGATTTGGTGGTGGATAAATTCATGAAGCTTGCCCATCACGGGATGGCGGAATCCCAAGCTCGCGAGCTGTCTGAAAGCGTTCTCGACTTGGAAAATCTTGGAGACGCCCTAGCGATTCCTCGCCTGCTCACGGTGTCTTGATGGTTTTAGGGTTGTCGCCTCTTCTGTCGGGCGTTGAAGGCCACCCACAGGCCCAAAAGTGTTAGGGATCCCACCCCGACAATGCCGACGATATAAAAAGACCATTCGAGGCCGGCCATTTCGGCGATTGCGCCCATAACGAATGGTACAATCGCGCCACCGAACTTGTTGAAAGACAGTCTCAGTGCTGCGACACGCCCTTGAAGATGCGAGCCGACGGCTTGAGATGCGATGGACAGCATCAACGGCAGGTTGAGCCCTTGCCCGACCCCGCGAAATCCGATCGCGATGGAGAGCGCTATTAGACTTCCCAACATCGGGGTAATGGCTATCGCAGCGACCGAAAGAATCGTCATGACGATCAGGAGTAAATCGGCGGCGAAACGCCGGGTCAGCGCGCCAGTCGTCAAAGCGGCAATTGCCGCGGCTGCGTTGCTGATACCAATAAGCAAGCCGATCGTGCTCGCCGTGAATCCGATTTCCTTGATCCACACGACATAGAATGACGACTGGATTCCCGAGCCCGCCTGACGCATAAAGGTTGTCGCAATGACCAGCGCGACCGCCGGCAACACGAGGAGTCGGAAAGTCGTCGCGTAATCCGAAAGGCTCGGCAGAACGCTGCGTCTTCTCGTTTCTTCTTGAACCCGGGTAGAACTGTGGTCCGTCTCGGGTAGAAACCAGGCGACCAAGGCGAAACTCGCCACCCAGGCAGCGACAAAAGCAAAGGCCGCGAAGGTGCCCAAAATCTCCCAAGTCATTCCGACCAAGATTGGCCCGCAAAATCCTCCGATGCGCGAGGCCGCGGTCATTCTGCCGGCGTAATCAGGGCGGCCCCTGAGAAGGCCGCCGGTTAAGGCTTGCGCCCCGATCCAGCAGGTCACCTCGGCAAAACCTGTTGCCATCTGCAACACGATACAGGCCCATAGGAACGGGAGGAGAGGAAACAACAATGTCAATCCCGCGCCGGCAAACCCTAGGCACATGATGACAAGTCGTGGGCCAAACCTGTCTAAGAGGGTACCGCCATGGATCGACAGGGTAATGACCAGGATCTGGCGGCTTGAGATGATGAGGCCAATGAAGAATGGCGAGGCCCCGAGCTCCAGTGCCCAGAGCGGCATGATCACGGAAATTAACAGGAACTGGCTTCCTGCGAAAAAGGCGACGCCATAGACATTCGCTTGCAGGCGAAACGGTATGGGGGCGCCTCGATCCTCAAGCACGGCTCAGTGTCCACCTCCAATATGGTGGCACTTCAGTGCACCTATTCCAGCAGCCCCCGAGCACCTCGTGCCTGATCAACCGCCGAGCCACCACGGCATCTCGACGAAAGACTGGAGCAGCCCCTGCGGATATCTCAGGGTCAGGAAATAGGACATGGTCGCGAGAAAGCCGAAGGCGCAAAGTCCGATTGCTCCGTTGCGTAACAAGTTCGCGTCCGCCTTGACGGTCGTGAAAATAACGATGAACAGCAACATTGCGATCGGGAAACCGAACAATGCCACCAGGCCAAGCATTCCCAGAATCCACGCGAGATAATGAAATATCGACGCGTTCGTGCCCGAGCCTTCGAAATCCGTGTCGTAGAAAACGGTAACGCCTCCGCTGGCACGAAGCTGCTTCAACAGGATGAATGCAAGAGCAATGAACGTCAGGATTGAGACGCCCATGGGGAAGATTCGGGCGAGGAATTTTTGCGTGGTCGCGTCGTGGAAAACGATGACACACCAAATCATGAACACTACTGTCATCGCTGCCTGCTTATAACGCGTGGCATCGCCATGCAGGGTGCGCCGCTCTTCTTCCGATGGGGCGTTGGGCTTGTATCGAATGACAGCAATGACCGACAGAATGGTGAGGATCAAGAGAATGATCGCGCCGGTGCGCCCCAGAAAGGTCAAGCCATAGACTTGAAGGGCCTGATACGTGGAGGCTTCCAGTCGAGAGGCCAAGAAAAATCCAATAAGCAGTGCGGGGCGGGACCAACCGAACCGCTTCATATAGACGCCAAGCGTGCCGAACACGAACAACGCGATCAAGTCACCCCAATGACGTGATGCTTGGTAGGCCGCGAAGAAAATCACCACGAACATTACGGGTGCCAATAAAGAATAGCGGATCGTCGTGAGCTTCGAGATCGGACCTGCCAAAAACAGGCATACGCCCGCGCCGATCACGTTGGCGAGCGCCAGGGACCAGATCATCGTGTAGGTGAGATCGAGATCCGTTACGATCATGTCGATCCCCGGCTCGACCCCAATCAACACGAAGCCACCAAGCAAAATGGCCATGGATCCCGAACCCGGGATCCCAAACAATAATGTCGGAATCAGGGCTCCTCCTTCCTTGACATTGTTGGCTGATTCAGGAGCCAGAACGCCACGGATATCGCCCTTTCCGAAATTCTCACGATCCCGGGTCGTCTGCAGGACATGCCCATAGGCGATCCAATCGACAACTGAGCCGCCCAGCCCAGGCAGTATGCCAACGAGACAACCAATGACCGAGCAGCGGACGACGATCCACTTGTGGATAAATGCGTCCTTGAACCCCTGCGCCCATCCCGTGCCAAGCGTCCCAGTTTCGGCGATGGTGGTTTGACGGCGAAGAAGGTCGATAATCTCTGGCATGGCAAACATGCCGAGACCGATGATGACGATAGGGATACCGTCAGCGAGGTACAGTTGGCCAAAGGCAAGACGCCATTCCGCCGTGGCTACACCGGCACCGATGATGCCGATCATCAGGCCGATCCCACAGGTCGCGATGCCTTTGAGCGGATCTGTGCCGGTCAGCATGCCGATCATGGTCAGCGCGAGAATCACCAGGATCATCTGTTCGCCGAAGCCCACCGCCAGGATGATGGGTAACGCTATGAACACCGCCCCCGTGAGGACGAGGGCGCCGAACACTCCCCCAAAAAGAGATGCCGTAAACGCCGCTCCCAGCGCCCGCGCACCTTCGCCTTTCTTTGCCAAGGGAAATCCATCGACGACAGTGGCCTGGGAGCCGGAGGTGCCCGGTATGCCCATCAGGACCGCCGGAAACGTATCAGAGGTCGTGGTCGGCGCCAGCAGCCCGATCATCATCGCCAACGCGGCACTCGGCTCCATACCAAAGGCGAAGGGCAAAACGATTGAAAGGCCAGCGGTACCACCAAGCCCTGGAAGCACGCCGACCGTGAGGCCAATCATCGTGCCGAGGAAAAGGAAAAAGAGGTGCGTCGGTTCAAAAAGACGCAGGAGAGCGAGGATGATTTCTTCCATTTAGCTTAGATCATGTCAGCTGGATTAAAATATTTGCGAAATCGGACCCTGAGGATTCATGAGACAAACTCTTTACGGCAAACGGCGGGGTGGACACGCCACCCCGCCTGATTTGCGCAGGTTGATTGCCGGGCCCGCCTACTGCAGTTCGGCTCGTGCATAAAACTTTACAGCGTTGTCCCAAAGCATCTTACGCTTCAAATCGTCGGGCAAATCCCATTTCATAAAGAGATCGACAGATTCCGGAAAATGACTCTCGCTATGTGGATAGTCGGAGGCATACATCAGAACACCGTCGCCGACCATATCGATGACCGATTGCGTGATTGCTTGGCCCTCGGGAATTTCGATGCTCTGAAAGTAGCGGCCCGAAAGGACGTATTCGCTGGGCTTTTGCTTTAGGTCCGGCGGCAGCGCGGCGCGAATCGTATCATAATGTTCGTCGATGCGTGCCATCCAGAACGGCAGCCATCCGTGACCCGCCTCCAGAGTGCCTATTCTGATCTCGGGATAGCGATCCATCACACCACTGCCTATCAGTGCCGCCATGTTGCGCATGCCGCACCAGGGGTGGGCGGCAGACCGCTGTAACCACAGATTTTCCCAATTGTCCAAGCCGCCCGGCGCATAGGGTGGCATTACGGTGAAGGTGTGCAGCGTTATGGACAGGTCGTGATCCGCCGCTGCCTTCCATATGGGCTCGAGATCTGGATGATCGAGCGGCGAGCCATACGGTGCGTAGACCAGGATTCCCCATGCCCACTTTGATTTACCCCATTTCTCGATTTCGGCAACGGCGCCCGGGACATCGCGGGCGCAACACAAAATCACCCCCCCAAGGCGGTCGGGATAAGGACTGCAATAGGCGTCCATCCAACGGTGATAAGCTTGGTACATCGCCTGTTCCAGGGCCACATCGTCGCCAGTGGTCCAGGTGCCGAACCAGCCGGATGGCAGGGTCAGGTTGACGTCGACCCCCTCGATATCCATATCGGCGATTCGCAGGGCCGGATCGGTGTCCCCTTCGGGATCGGGGTTCCGGGAGCGCTTTGGTCCAGTGAACCCAGCCATGTAGCGGGCTGGCGTATCCTCCGCCGCCGCGGTTCCGAGGCGCCGACGGTATCTCCGCTGTCCTTTGATATAGGTAACATGACCGGTCTTGTGATGAGCCGTCTTAAATTCTTCCCACTCAGCAAGCTTTTCCTTGGCTTCGGCAGACAGATAAGGATCGAGCACATCGACGAATGGTCCCACGTGGGTGTCGGAGTCGAAGATCTTGAAACCGTCTTTTGCCATTTGGAACTCTCCCGTTGTCTTTAAAAAGGATTTCGTCAATCGGGCTCAATCTATCCCTTGGCCGCGATATTTCTTCAGGGCCTCTGCCGAGAAATATTTTTCCTCGAGTTCCCTCTGTTTCTGCAGGCTCTCACCTTCCTCCATCTTCCCCGGATCGGGATAGGGGAGCTTCCCTTTGCGGCTTTCGGTAAAGGACTCCCATGCCTCGATGCCCCGCTCATTGAAATCGTGCATGAAGTCCCAAAGTGCCGCCCAGGTTACGTGGTGGGTGAAGCTCGGATACCAGGCCAGGTTGACTCCGAGTTCGAGATGCTCGTCCAGTCCGAGATATTCCGGCAACTTCCCTTTCATGAAAGAGAAGGGCCCGGGTACCGCTGCGCGCGCCTGCTTGATCTCATCGACGGAATGTGGGGATTCGAATTGGACCCAGTCGCACCCGGCTTCCGTTTGGTATGCCTTCAAGCGGTCAACACATTGTTCCAACCCGCCATTGGCGGCATCGCGCGCATAGCACTGCGCCATGACGACGAAGTTTGGATCCAATTCGTTCTTCATATCGACCGCCGCCCGGTAGCGTGCGATCGCCTGCTCCATTGGAACGACCTCGAGCCCAGCGCTCTGCGTCCTTCGCTTCCCTTCGATCGGTTGATCATCGATGCGGACACCCGAAATGCCGGCTTGAATGCATTCGCGGACGAGCCGGCGCACGGCCATGACGCCACCATGGCCGGTATCTCCGTCTATCATTACGGGAAAGCTGACGGCGCGGGCGATCCAACTGGCGATTTGCACACATTCCGTCAAAGACGCGGCACCCACATCTTGCATGCCGGTATACGCACCAACGACACCCCCGGTTCCAACGAATGCGACCTCCGCTCCCGCCTGTTCCATGATCTTTGCGTGGAACGCGGTTGGCGGGTGCATGACCACCAGGACTCTATCTTTGCGATGGATTAATTCCTGCAGTTTCTGAGTCTTTACTCTTAGGTCGAAGCTCGTCATCGATTCAGTTTCCAGGCAGCAAATTCCATTCTCACCCCCATCCGCCAATTTCTGGCGGATGGGGATGCAGTTTGCCCCTTCAGGGCGGAGCCGCTGGATTGATTCTTGGCCAGCGGCCGTTGGTCCCTACATGCAGTTGACGTTGGCGTCGTATTTCGTCTTAAGGAAGTTGGTTAGCCAGCCGCACGCCTTGGGGTCGATTTCGGCACCGGAAGTCATAATCTTCTGGGCTCGCTTGCCCGTCGAGATCTCGTAAATACCGATCCACTTCTTCTTCGCCTTCAAGAAATCTGGATCCTTCAGAATCTTTTGGACGGTGTCGTGGTAGGTGGCTAATATCTCCGGCTTCGTGTTGGGGTGCATTACGATGGCCTTGGAGTTCATGACCGCGATCGAGAACGTCGCGTGCCAGGCCTTGTAGGCGAGTCCGCTAAATTTTTTTCCGTGCACCTTTTCATAGACTTCAAGAAAGGTTGGCAAGTTCGGCTCTACTGGATCGCGGACAATGGTGCCGTCGGCATTTTCGACCCCGAAGGTGAAGAGGGGGACCGCTTGGTTCTTCTTCACCAACTTGCGCGCCCGCTTGATCCAGCCGCTCGCGGTGTCATACATGAGGTCGAATTCTTTCCGCATGAATGCTTTACGCGACTTGCCCCGGCTTAAGCCCCAAACCGGTTTGGCGTTGACGCCAAGTGCATCCCACGCAACCAACATTCGGACCTCTGCAGAGGTCGGGCTCTGGCCCCCGAACGTGAGCGCTTTCGTCTTGCCCGCCTCTAAAAGCGTTGCGATGTCTCCCGGGCCCTTGATGCCCAAGCTGGGCTGCCCATAGACAAATGTGCCTTGGGGGACACCCATCAACACTTGGAATTTCGACAGCTTGTACTTGACAGCCTTGTGCCCGAAGGCCGCATTGGTTTGACCACCGGTCGTCATTGAAAGGACCATGAGGCCGTCATCCTTGGCGTTGTGCCAATACTGATTGATTCCGGGAAGCGTCCCCTTACCAGGGATATTTTGGACAACGATAGTCGGATTCCCGGGAAGATGTTTCTTAAAATGCGGGACTAGGAATCTTGCGAGCGTGTCAGTTCCGCCGCCTTCGCGGGACGGGACAACCCAAACGATGCGTTTCCCGGCAAAACTTACTTCCGCTGATGCTGGGGCCGTAAAGAATCCAGTGCATGCAGCCACCGCGATCGCTGCGGCACCTGTGCTGATAATCGATGCCCTTTTAAGTTTGACGCAAGACACTGTCATTTTCTCACTCCCTGTCGATGTTGAAAGCAACCTCCAAAACGCAACAGGTGAGCCCCCTCAATGGCCGATCCACCTGCCTTAATGGTTTCACATAATGAAACTCATTTTCATTTGTCAAAAGCGTACGGTTGTTGGCGTTCTGAGTCAATAGACCGCTCAATCCAAATACAGAGTTTCGGTTAGAGGCGCGCACCCAGTTGGCGCGAGAGTTCCCGACTACACCTGAGCAGCGTTTCGATACTTTTTTTGCGTATAGCTTTTGTGAAGCGGGAATCGACATACGAAATACTGATCACGAAGGCCGCATCGCCCGAACTGTCGAACACGGGCGCGGCAATGGCATTTCCCTGGACGGTCTGCTCCCCGCGGCTTTCAGAAAATCCGTCCTCACGATTCTTCGCGATGGTCCGGCGCAGTATTTTGGGATCGGTAATCGTGTTGGGGCCACGCTTTTCAAGTTTTGTCCGGGCAATGTAACGCTCCACTTCTTTTTCGCTCATCGCAGCCAGGAAGGCCTTGCTCGCCGCGCCGGAATAGAGTGGTGCCCGCCGACCTGGTTCCGGCACGCGTCTCAAGGGATCACGACTTTCCACATAATCCACGTTCACCCGATAATCGCCGTCGCGCACACTCAGCACGATCGTTTCATTCGACACGTCTCGGAGCTCTTGCATTGCAGGTAAAGCAAGCGTCCGGAAGTTGAGCTGCTGTCGGCGGATATCGGCCATCTTCAGCACTTCATAGCCAAGGCTGTAGCGACCGGTCTTTTCGTCCAGTTGGCACATGTGTCGGGCACAAAGGTTTGAAAGCATGCGGTAAGCCGTTGCCTTAGCGAGGCCCGTCTTCTCGACGATCTCGCTCAGCGTTAGCTCGGGGTCTGTATGCGAGAATGCAGTCAAAATGTTGATCGCGCGATCAATCGCTTCGACCCGATAGACTGCCCGTTGCTTTTCACTCATCGAATTCTGATTTCAAGCATTGAAACATGTTTTCATTAGGTATTATGCATTATTCGTTGGGCAAGACCAGTTTGATAGAGCGCCGAAATTGACCGTAAATTGAGGCGCCGTGAATCACCTGAACCAACGCCCGAAATCCCAGCAGAGGGGGAGGAAATGCGTGTCGCGATCTTAGACGACTATCAGAATGTGGCTCTCACCATGGCTGACTGGTCAAAGATTGAAGAGGCCGCGGACATTACGGTGTTCAACGACCACATCGACAACCCAGATGCGGTGGCCGAACGGCTAGCTCCCTTTGATGTTATCGCCATCATGCGTGAACGCACCCCTTTTCCATCGGAACTCATCAAACGCCTCCCCAACCTCAAGCTCTTGGTCACCGCCGGCATGCGCAATCTAGGCATTGACCTAGACGCCGCGACTGAGCGCGGGGTGGTGGTCAGCGGTACCGAGAATGTTGGCGTCACAACGGCAGAACTCGCATGGGGCCTTATCCTCGGTCTCGCCCGGCGGATTCCGGAGGAGGATCGCGCCACCCGGGCAGGCCACTGGCAAACCAGTGTCGGCGTGAGCGTTGCCGACAAGACCCTCGGCATCATCGGCCTCGGCAAGGTGGGGGGCCATGTTGCGAAAATCGGCTTGGCCTTCGGTATGAATGTTATCGCCTGGAGTCAGAATCTCACACCTGAGCGCTGCGCCGAGCTCGGTGTGCACCTG
Organism: Alphaproteobacteria bacterium; assembly: GCA_033720855.1. Classification (GTDB taxonomy): domain Bacteria; phylum Pseudomonadota; class Alphaproteobacteria; order SMXQ01; family SMXQ01; genus SMXQ01. The sequence continues at coordinate 4,929 of JAWWBR010000042.1, read as the reverse complement.
GCAACGAAGGAAGATTTGTTCGCCACCTCGGATTTCATTTCGATTCATTTGGTCCTGAGCGATCGAACCCGAGGCTTGGTTGGCCGGGAGGAATTAGCACTAATGAAACCAAGTGCCTATCTGGTGAACACGGCCCGCGGACCTATCGTGCAGCAGGACGCCCTGATTGAAGCACTTGTAACTGGCGCCATCGGCGGCGCGGGGATAGATGTTTACAATTCCGAACCGCTAGCCGTCGATCATCCTATGCGAAGCCTGCCGAGATCGATCATCACCCCGCATCTCGGTTTCGTCACCGACACCAATTACAAGCTTTGGTACGGACAGATCGTCGAGGACATCGAGGCTTGGACGGCCGGCAAGCCTCTCAGGGTACTTAACCCGGCCGTGGTCGGCTAGACCGCGCAGTGAGTCAGCGATCGCAGACGATCAAACCGTCAACAGCGACGACGCCTTCGCCCTTTGATTTGACGATCAATGGATTGATTTCTGCCTCGAGGATACGCTCCCCGCCTTGTCCCGCAAGGTTGGAAACGACCATGACGGCTTGAGCCAAAGCATCAAGGTCTCCTTGGGGTAGGTTCCGGTAGCCGCGGATCATCGCAAGACCCTTGACTTCATGGATCATCTGAATGGCCGTGTCCGAATTCACGGGCGCCATCCTAACGGACGTGTCTTCATAAATTTCCGCGAGGACACCGCCTAGGCCCAGCATCACGATCGGCCCCACTTCAACATCGCGTTTGAAACCGATGATGACTTCAGCGATGCCGTGGTGCATTTCCTGGACGAGCAGCCCTTCGATAGGAGCATCTGGCCGGTAGCGTTTTGCTGAATCGATAATTTCCTGCCCCCGTGTGACCAGAGACTGACGATCAGCGATACCCAATGCCACTGCGCCGGCTTCGGTCTTGTGGGCAATCTCGGGCGACAGGACTTTTGCCACGAGGGGGAAAGCTATTTCTGGATCTTCACCTGGGCTCGTCAATATCTGAGACTTGGGCTGCACAATCCCCAGTGCGGTGAAGATACCTACCGACCGCACCTCATCACAGACACCGGCAGGCAACTCAGCTATCCGTGCAGACACGTTCGCCGGGAGTTGTATGTCCTGCAATGGGGCTGGCCCACGCCAGTCGATGAATGCGGCAACGGAATCCGCGCAAGCCTCAGGTGTGCGAAATGCGGCGATCCCTTTTTCCGCGAACATGGAAAGTGTTTGCGGGGCTTCAGGCACAAGGTATGCGGCGATGGGTGGACCTCCCCTCATCGCGGCGATGGGCCCGATCGCATGCTGCGGATTCGTCAACCCGGACGATCCGACGATGGCCACGATTGCATCGCAGTCCCCCTCACGGCTGATGATGGACAAAGCGGCTTCGTAGACATCTGCTCGTGTTCCTGCCGCCGTCAAATCGATGATTTGTCCTGAGCTGACATGCAAACCACGGTCATTCATCTCCTTCACCAGTGACTTGGGGGTCGGCACGAGTTCGACGGACCGGTTGCCTAATTGATCGGCAACCGTAGCGGCGGGCCCGCCCGTCGTAGTGACCACAGCTACCCTGCGACCTTTGGGGGGTTTTCGGTTCAGCACAAATGGAGCGCACTCGAACAAGCCCTCAAAATTGTGCACCTCGATGATACCGTTGTGAGCAAAGAACGCAGAGACATTCTCGCTTGGTCCAACCAGGGCGCCCGTGTGGCTCGCGGCGAGGTCCCGCCCTACCTTCGATTGGCCAAGCTTGTAAGCAATGATGGGCTTTCCGGCATCGAAAGCCTGACGCGCGGCGCTCGCTAGGCCATTCGCCCCACGCAAAGTTTCGAGGAACAGGAGGATCGCCCGGGTATCTGGGTCATCTACCAGAGCCTTGACGATTTCCCCAACCGTAAGATCAGCTTCGTTGCCGACAGCAACCAAATGAGAAAAGCCCAATCCTCGCGCTTGAGCACGAGACAGAAGGGTTCCGATAAGTGAGCCGCTCTGCGACACCAGGGCCAGAGATCCGGTTAAGAGATCAACCCCGTCCATCACCGTATTTACGGTCATGGCGAGGCCAGTCCGCGTGCTGATGACCCCCATACTGTTGGGACCGATCAATCGAACTCCGCCGTCACGGGCGATATCGACGATCTCGTGCTGAAGGACGCGCCCTTCCGGACCGATATCTGCAAATCCGTCACTGAAGATTGTCGCCAAGGGGATGCCAGCTTCGGCACAATCGGCGACGACTGATTTTACCGCTTTCGCCGGCACCATAATGAACGCGTGGTCGATCTGCTCATTCGCCTCCCGGACATTGGCGAGGGCGGGAACACCAAACACTTCCTTTCTCGCTGGATTGACGGGAATGACCCTGCCCTTGAACCCATGAGCATCAAGGTAGCGTTGCGGCCGCGCGGGAGGCTTTGCTGCATCGCCAGACGCGCCAATCAGAGCCACGGTTCGGGGCGCAACCAGGCATTGGAACAAAGACGGGGTCACGACGTGGCTTTCTGTTCCTTGGGCCGAGGCGGGCGCTGGGAGAACCGGCGGTCAAAGACCGTCTCGGCGATGCGGTTCTTCATCATCTCGATGGACCCCCCCGCGATCATCCATCCGCGGGTTTTGCGGAAGCAGTATTCGACCAGGCTCTCTTCGCTATAGCCGAGTCCGCCCATAACCTGGAGAGCGTTGTCTGCTGCTTGGTACCCAGCGGTGTTGCACTGGACCTTTGCGGTCGCCGTCTCAAACGCCGAGGGAAAACCCGCGTCAGCATTTACCGCCGCTCGATGAAGCAACAGTTCCGCGGCCTGAAGCTGGACCTCAGAATCGGCGAACTTCCATTGCAACCCCTGAAACTCACAAAGAGGACGCCCGAACTGCTCGCGTTTCAGAGCATGATCTCTGGCAAGGTTGAAAGCGCACCGTCCAACACCTAGGGACCGCGCGGCATTGCCCAGGCGCTCGACATTGAATCCGGAAATCTGCTTCTTGAAGCCACCCGGACCCAATAGGACATTCTCTGGCGGCACGTAGAGATCTTCGAACTGGATCTCCACCCATCCTTCGCCCGACAGAAATCGAGATGGCGTGCCGGTCTTAAATCCCTCGCCACCGCGCTCGATCAGAACCGATCCAATGCCATCGAGGCCGGGACCATAACGCACATAGGTCAGAAATAGATCCGCATGCAGGCCGTTGGTCGTGTAGACCTTGGTGCCGTTCAGCCGGTAGCCGTCCCCGTCGGGCGTCGCGGTGGTTTCCAAGTCCGTGACCGCAGACCCCGCCTCTGGTTCGCTCATGGCGACGGTGATCAACAACTCTCCTTTTAGAAGTTTAGACAGGAACCGTGTCTTTTGATCATCCGTGCCGAATGCCGAGAGCACTCGGATCGGTCCAAAATTCCCCGCCTGAACGACATCAGCGCTGCGCGGACAAAGCTCAGCAATGCCCGTGATTGCGAGGACCGCCTCCATCAACGTTCCCCCTTGCCCCCCATCTTCCGGAGGTATGGTGATTCCTATGAGGCCGTTTTCAACCAGCATCTTCATCACCTCGCGAGGGAAATCGTCACTATGGGCGCGGAGCAGGGCACCTTTCGCAAGTTGGCTCCTCGCAAGATCTCGAACCCGATGCTGAAACGCCCTCTCTTTCTCACTCAGAGAAAAATCCATTTTGCCCCCCGATGGCTGGACGAATTTTCCAGTTTAGGTATGAAACTGGGACTGGCTGTTCCTCAAAACTGAGTTTCACCTAGTAAAACTTCTTTTCAAAATTAGAGCAATTTGTCTCGGTGGTAATACCGTGTCAATGCCGAAAGGTGCTCTGATTGCAGCTTATGTCCGTTTTGGGTCAAACGGAGACATTAAGGTAACAGCCCCCAAATCCTGCTCATTGGAGACCCGTTTAATAGGCGATCTCTAGCGAATTGTCGGCTTGTTGCCTGGCTTCCGGGCCGCACCGCAAAAAGCAGGATTCCGTTTGTGTGCTTCTGAAATTTGGCCCAATGAGCAAATAGGAAGCGGTGGCCGATTATGCATCCGCTATTCCTTTTACAAGCTTCAGGCTAAAATCACATTTCGCATTGCACAGCACCGTGGATATATCGCCGCAATGTGCGAACACAACTGGATCGGAAATGAAGATCGGGTTTATCGGCTACGGAACCATTGCGCGCGCGGTGATCGAGAAATTCCGCGACGAAGCGCGGGCTGAGTCGCTGGTGGGGGTGCTCGTGCGCCCGGGCTCGGCCTGCCGCATCACCGACCCCAAGGTCCCGATATTCGAACGGCTTGCCGATCTGCTTGATCACCATCCCAATATCGCCGCGGAAACCGCCGGCCAGGGCGCAGTCGCCGAACACGGCGAGGCGGTCCTCGAGGCGGGATCCGACCTGCTGATCACCTCGGTGGGTGCGCTGGCGGATGAGGATCTGCTCATGCGTCTCCGCGCCGCTGCCAGCCGGGCCGGTCGACGAATACTTCTTCCCTCGGGCGCCATAGGCGGTATCGATGCCATCTCCGCCATGAAGGTCGCGGGACTCAGCCGCGTGATCTACCGCTCGCGCAAGCCGCCCTCGGCTTGGAAAGGGTCCAATGCCGAAAATCGCGTCTCGCTGGAGACCCTTTCAAGCGCGGAAACCGTCTTCCATGGCAACGCCAGGGAGGCAGCCCGAAGGTTTCCCAAGAACGCCAACGTTGCCGCCACGGTCGCCCTGGCTGGCCTAGGGATGGATCACACCGAAGTCGAACTCGTGGCCGACCCCGCCACGACCAACAATATCCACGAGGTCGAAGCCGACGGCGCCAGCGGACGCGTGACCTTTCGCCTTGAGGGCCGCGCGTTTCCAGACAATCCCCGCAGTTCCATGCTTACCGCCTACAGCGTCGCGAGAACACTACTGAATCTCGAAGAGCCGATGCAGATCTAAGCGGGGTATCGGGGCA
>JAWWBR010000041.1:0-24958 GCA_033720855.1 Alphaproteobacteria bacterium | reverse complement strand
TTCGGTAAATTTTGACGCCTGCGCCCCGCCCGCGGAAACGGTGACGGCAAGGCCCAAACTCATAAGCAAGACCGAGAGAATTCGACCGATTTTCTTCATGTCTTTGGTACTCCCATTCTTAACCTGGGGTTGTCGGTGCGTCTGTCTGCATGGCCAACCTATCATAGTAATCAACCCGGCAATACCCTGCGGGCCGTCAACGCGATGGGAAAAAACTGCCAATTTTGCCATTTTTTACACACCCTTGCGCTTTTCCGGAATCCAATCGATGATGGCATCGATCGGGGCTCGGATCCGGCGCCGACACCCGCGCGGGGCCGTCCCGGCGCCTCGCCGATACAGACAAGAGGGGACCACGCCATGGGTTTTGAGGTGACCGGAATTTTCGGTCTTATCATCCTGATCGCGGACATTTACGCCATTGTTCAAACGGTGCAGAGTGCCGCCCCGACCGGCAGCAAGGTGCTGTGGATCGTCATCATCCTGCTGCTTCCCGTGATCGGCGTCATCCTGTGGTGGCTCTTGGGTCCCAAAGGGGGCGCCGCCCCCGTCTGATCCCCACCCCGGACCGCAGCGGCGCCGGGCACGATGTCGGTTGGCGGACCCGCCTTTTCGGTGCTGATTTTTTGCGCCCGCGCTCATATGGTGAGGTAAGTTCGGCCAGCGGAACGGACCGCCATCGTGAATGATCACGCCCAAACAAACGAAAAGATCGGAATAGCCCTCGGCAGCGGCGCCGCGCGAGGGTGGGCGCATATTGGCGTCCTCAACGCGCTTTCCGAGATGGGAATCGCGCCCGACATTGTCGCCGGCAGCTCGGTCGGCGCGCTGGTCGGGGCCGCCTATGCCAGCGAAAAGCTCGACGTTCTCGAAGACTGGTGCCGCTCGCTGACCCACAAGCGGATGCTCGGCTATCTCGACCTCTCGCTGCTCGGCGGCGGACTGATTCAGGGCGAGAAACTGCAGACATTCGTCAGCGACAAGATCGGGGACCAAGAGATCGACGCCTTGCCTCGGGTTTTCGCGGCGGTGGCGACCGACCTGGAAACCGGGCAGGAGGTGTGGCTCCAGGAGGGCTCGGTGCGCAGCGGGGTGCAGGCATCGATGGCGATTCCCGGTCTCTTCGCTCCCGTCCGACGCAATGATCAGTGGCTGGTCGATGGCGGTCTGACCAATCCCGTCCCGGTCTCACTGTGTCGGGCCCTGGGCGCCACCACCGTCATCGCCGTCAATCTCAACAGCGACATCGTCGGCAAACACAGCCGCGAGCGCTCCGACCGCGCCGCCGGCGCCGGCGCGCGGGAAAAGGGCGTTCTGGGAGCGGGCCTGGAGCAGCTGAGACTCGGCCTGTTGGGCCACAAACAGAGGATTCTGGAACGGTTGCTTGGCGAAAACTCCTCGGCGCCGGGGGTCTTCGAGGTGATGGCCGGGTCGATCAACATCATGCAGGACCGCATTACCCGGGCCCGCATGGCCGGCGACCCCCCCGAGATTGCGATAGCGCCCCAATTGGCGCACCTCGGCCTTCTCGAGTTCGACAAGGCCGCGCAGGCGATCGAGGAAGGCGCCGCATGCGCCAATTCAATGCGGGAGAAGATCGAGCAGGCTCTCGGCTAGCACCGCTTGGCGCCGGCGCCGCCGGGTGCCTATCTATCCGACCGTTTCGTAGCGCTTGACCTCGGCGCGCGCGCCTTGCAGGCCGCGGGAATGGGACTGGATGGTCTTATGGTCGTCGCTGTCGCGATAGCGATCGATGTCCTCCTGGCTCTCCCATTCCGAATAGGAGATGTACTCGCCCTCGACATCGGTGCACTTGAGCAGCTGCTCGGAGGTGCATCCCGGCTGACGGATCATCAGCGGCGCGCAATCCTGCTTCCAGATCCTCTCGGCCTCGGCAATCTGGCTGGGATCGACCTTGATGTGGATTAGTCGGATGATCGACATTGACGACTCCTGTTGCTGTGACGGTGAGAACGGCAGCGGCCGTCATTCGGGCGCCGAGCGCATCAACATCAGCTGCATTTCGCTGACATGGATCGCCTCCGCCGCGATCATGCGCGTGGCGTATTCTTCGAGCACCGTGGACTTGTCCTTGATCATTTCCAGAAGCTGGCGATAGAGCTCGACGCCGGCCTCCTCCCGCATGACCGCCTCGTTGAGGATCTCGTCGATGGAGTTGTGCTGGGTCTCGGGCAGCGGGGCGATTCCCATCTCCGGCCGATGCCCGAGATGGACGATCAGGTCTCCCGCTTCCCGGGCATGGGCCAAGGATTCGCCGGCCTGATCGTTGAACCAGGAGCGGATCGGGATTCTGGCATGACCGTAGATCATGAACGCGTAATGGGTGTAATAGACCACGGTCGCTAGCTCCATCTGCAGGATCTTGTTGAGCTGCGCAACCGCCCTGGCGACATCGAAGTTTCGTTCCCTCGTCATGGTTGAACTCCCTACGCTCGTCTCTTCTGCGCCGCGCCTCTCCGCCCACGGCGTCCGGTGCAGCTTATTTCAACCCTCGTATCTGAAGCCGATCTTCAGGCTGACCTGAAATTCGGTAACCTCGCCATCCCGGATCGAGCCGCGAATCTCGTCGACCTGAAACCAGTCGAGATTGCGCACGCTGCTGGATGCCGTTTTGATGGCGGTGCGGATCGCGTCGCCGACCGAATCGTCGGAGGTCCCCACCACCTGAGTGAGCCTGTAAACCTTGCCTGCCATTTGATCCTCCATCGAAGTTGCCCCATGACGCTAGGGCAATCGGATGGCGCTGTCGAGTCGGCGGCGCGCACCGGCCGATGGGACGCCCGGGGAAAGGCAAGGTATGGCGGTATCCTTGGCAGGCCGTCAGTCGTCTTCGCGCCCGGCGACCGAATACTGCATGTTGACGTTGCGGGACTTTTGGAACTCCTCGAGGCTCTCGCCGCGCATCTGGGCGTAGATGTCGGGATTGGACATGCCCAGCACGGCAGCCATCTTCTCGATGCAGAAGAAGATCACGCCGTAATGGATCAGCCCGATGAAGTCCCGCGCGTCGATCAAACGTCGCTCCTCGGCGCTGAGGCCAAAGGCGTCGTAGAGCGCTTTCCGGTCCTCGAGGAAGCGGCGGCGGTGCTCGGGTTCCACCAGCCGATGGAGGAAATCGTTCAGGCGATAGGCCTTGTGGCCGCGCTCCAGCGTAAAGGGATAGGTGCCCTCGATCGCCTCGATGCCCGCGAGCTGGCGGCCGATGAGCTCCCGCTGGGCCTCCACCGCCTCGGCGTCCGGTTGAGCGAGGTTTTCGTAAATCACCGAAGCGATGGTGGTCATCGACGGCAACGTCATATCCCGGTGCACGCGGCGCACCTGGCCTGAGAGCGCCCCGCGCATGATCAGCCAGGTGATGACCTCGGCGCCCTCGAGCCCGCCGCGCCTGGCGTATTCCGCGTGGGTGATCCCGGTCAGCGCCTCGGGGTCGTTCTCCAGGAGGTCGAGGAATTCGGCATCCCAATCGAGGTCATTGAAGCCGCAGCGTTCGCCATGGACCTGGTGGGAGAGGCCCCCGGTGGCGGCGATGGCGACGGAGAGGTCCTCCGGGTAGCTCGCAATCGCCCGGCCGAGCGCCTGGCCGAGACGGTAACAGCGCCTGGCGGTGGGAATCGGGAATTGCAGGACGCCGACCTGGAACGGGACGATCGCATTGTTCCAGGCCTTGCCGCGGTCGGTCATCATGGAGAGCGGCGAAAACAGCCCGTGATCGATCGGCCGCTTCTGGAAGAAGGAGATGTCGAACTCATCGGCGAAGAGCGACTGTCCGATGTGCCGGGCAAGGCCCAGATGACCCTTGACCGGGGGGTATTCGCGGGGGCCCCCGCCTTCGTCGGCGGTGCGGTACTCATCGTCGACGCCGAGCGCGAAGGGCGAATAGTGATCGAGGAAGAACGAGGTGACGTGGTCGTTGTAGATCAGGAACAGGACGTCGGGATCGTTTTCCTCCAGCCAAATTTTCACCGGCTCGAATACCTTGAAGACCTCGGCCCAGGCAGGGTCGTCCGCCGATTTGTTGTCCTTGGCGAATCCGATGGTGGGGGAATGCGACGCCCCTATTCCGGCGATGATCTTGGCCATGGTCTCTGTCCTTATGGTCTCCCGGTTCCAACTCTTCAAATCAGACGGTTTACACCCGGGCGCCGATCCACGCCGCGGGACCGCCCCTCACCAGCCGCCCGGCGGCGCCGCCTGCATCCAGGCCGGATTCAGGGCGGCGATCTCCCGGCCCACCGGGCAATCGGCGTCATGGGCGCCCGGCAGGTAGCCGATGCTCATCAGGAACTCGTTCACCACCTCCGGCCCCATGAACACGAAGGTCGCGCGCATCAGCTTGACCCAGCCGCCGAGCGGCCTGGGGTGGTGGGCGTCCAACCAGCCCTTGAGCCCGCCATAACCGGGCTTGAGCGCCGAGATGCGCCGCGCGTTCTCGATCACCGCCTCGATCTTGCGCCGGTTGCGGATGATGCCGGCATCCGCCAGCAGCCGCTCCACCTCGGCCGGCCCGTAGGCGGCGACGGTGGCCGGATCGAAGCCCTCGAAGGCGGCGTTCAAGGCGGCACGCTTGTTCAGGACCAGGAGCCAAGAGAGACCGGCCTGGTTGATCTCGAGCGCGATGCGCTCGAACAGGACCGCGTCGTCGGCCACGGGGCGGCCGTATTCGGTGTCATGGTGGGGGCCGTGGACGGGATGGCCCTTGGCGATCTCGCAATAACTCATGGGGTATAGAGCTTGCCGTCGCTGGGCCCCTTAAACTCGACGACATTGCCGTCGGGATCCTTGAAATAGATGTTGGGGCCGCGCCCCTCGGCGCCGTAGCCGGTGCCCGACTTGACGATGGTCGCGCCCGCGTCTTCCAGGCGCCGGCGGATGCCGGCCTCGTCGAAGGGATCGATGCGGAAGCAGAAATGCTCGAGGTTGCGGCCGGGCTGGTCGCGGTCATCCACCGGAACGATGTCGAGCAGGCATTGGCCGGCGCGCAACTGCGTCAACCCGCTCTCGGTCCGGCGTTCCAGCTTGAGACCGACGACATCCTGGTAGAAGGCCGCAAGCCGGTCGGCGTCGGCGGTCCGCAACACCAGATGGTCGATGAACTTGACGGCAAAATCGGGCGCGTCCATGGCCAAACTCCCTTCCCTGTCACTGCCGGAACGTGATCAGATCGGCCTCGATGAGCCAATAGATCCCGCCCCAAATCAGGCTCGCCACCACCGTGGTGACGGCCGCCTTGATCCACAGCCGCGGCCGTTCCGGCGCGCTTTCCACATGGCCGGCCTCGGCCCGTTCCGGGGCCCGGTTGCCGAACGGCAGCACCGTCAGCAACACCAGCCACCAGACGATGACATAAACCATGAAACCGGTGAAGAGGGTCATGGGGCGAGGATCCCAGCGGGTTGACGGGCGGATCCGCGGCGTGCCGGCGCCGCCGACGCATTATAGGCCGAAAAGGTGAACCTCGGTCACCGGCTTCTTGCCGATCCGGCGCGCACAGACGCGCCTGACCGCACGGCGCACCTCCTCGGCGATGCGTTCCGCCCCGCCCCTGCGCCCGGTGGCCCTGGCCGCCGTGCGTTCGATCTCGGCCTCGATCTCCGCCACTAGGTCGGCCTCCTCCGTCTCCGAGCCGAGGCCGCGCAGGCTGACCCGGGGGCCGGCCGTCACCGCGCCCTTGCCATCGAGGCCGAGGGAGACGAAGGCGAGGCCGGCGAAGTTCATGCGCCGGCGCTCGGCCATGAAGCCTTCGTCGAGCGCCACCAGGCGGCTGCCGTCGAGGCCGAGCCGGCCGCTCTCGACCTCGCCTACGATCTCGGGCTCGCCCGGCGCCAGTTTCAGCGCCGCCCCGTCGGCGACGACGCGGGCATCGGGAACGCCGAGGCTCCGCGCATAGGCGGCATGCTCGATCAGATGGCGGTGCTCGCCATGCATGGGCACCGAAATCCGCGGCCGCACCCAGTCATAGAGCCGGGCCAGCTCGTCGCGGGCGGGATGGCCGGAGACGTGGATCGGCGCATCCCGGCCGGTCACGATCTCGACCCCGTTCTGCGCCAGCCGGTCCTGCATGGCGTATATGTCGCGTTCGTTGCCGGGGATGTTGCGCGAGGAGAACAGCACCGCGTCGCCGGCCTCGAGCACGATGTTGGCGTGATCGTTCCGGGAGATTCGGGCCAGCGCCGAGCTCCTCTCCCCCTGGCTGCCGGTGCAGATCAAGAGAATGCGCCCGCGCGGCAGGAAGCCGGCGTCGTGTTCGGTCAGGAACGGCGGCGTATCGGCGAGATAGCCGCATTCCCGCGCGATTTCGCTGACCCGCCACAAGGAGCGCCCGACCAGGGCGACATCGCGGCCATTTGCGGCCGCCGCGGCGGCGATCGATTCGAGGCGGGCGACGTTGGAGGCGAAACAGGCCACGGCCACGCGGTTGCGGTAGCGCCCGATGACCTCGGTCAGGGCCTCGCGCACCGCGCCTTCGGAGCCGGAGTCGCCGGGAACGAAAACGTTGGTGGAGTCGCAGACCATGGCCAGAACCCCCTTGTCGCCGAGCGCCCGGAAGGCGGCCTCGTCGGCCAGCTCGCCGATCAGGGGATCGGGGTCGAGCTTCCAATCCCCGGTATGGAGGATGCGCCCCAAGGGCGTCTCGATGGCCAGCGCATTGGGTTCGGGAATGGAATGGGTCACGGTGATGAAGCGCAGGCGGAAGGGCCCGAGCTCGATCGCGCCCTTCATCTGCATCCGCTTGAGCGGCACCTCGTTGAGCAACCCGGCTTCGGCCAGCCGCGCGCGCACCAGGCCCTCGGTGAATTCGGTGGCGTAGACCGGGCAGCGGAGCCGCGGCCAGAGATAGGCGACGGCGCCCTGGTGATCCTCGTGGGCGTGGGTCAGGATCATGGCCACGAGGTCGTCGCCGAGCTCTTCGAGAAAGGCCGGATCGGCGGTCATCACGTCGATCCCCGGGGTGGTTTCGTTGCCGAAGGTGACGCCGCATTCGACGACGATCCATTTGCCGTTGCAGCCATAGGCGTACATGTTCATGCCGATCTCGCCGGCGCCGCCGATGGGCACGTAGACCAGCCCGTCGCGCGCGGCCTCGATGACGGCTCGGTGTGCGCTCATGAAGGCCTGTTGATCTGGTGGTTGAGGATCAAGCCGATCAGCGTGAGATCCGGCTCGGTGGCGGCGATCACCTCGGTGCCGCCGGCGATCAGCGGCGCCAGCCCGCCGGTGGCGATCACCGTGAAATCGGCGCCGCCACCATCGAATTCCGCCTCGATGCGCGCGACCAGCCCCTCGATCAGGCTGACATAGCCCCAGTAGATGCCCGATTGCATGGCCGAGACCGTATCGGTGCCGATCACCCGCTCGGGACGCGCCACCTCCAGCTCCGGCAGCAGCGCCGTCGCCTGGTGCAGGGCGGCGAGGGAGAGGTCGACACCGGGCGCGATGATGCCGCCGGCATAGGCGCCCTCGGCGGTCACCACGTCGAGGGTGGTCGCGGTGCCGAAGTCGACGACGATGAGCGGACCGGGATGGAGGGCGTGGGCGGCCAGGGCGTTGACCAGGCGGTCGGCGCCGACATTGGCGGGCTGATCGATCAGGATGTCGCAGCCGATGACATTGCCGAGCGCCCCCACCACCACCGGGGCCTCCCCGGTGACCTGTTCGGCAAAACCGGCGAGTTCGGCCAGGGCGTCGGGGACGACGCAGGCGATGGCGGCGCCCGCGAGATCGGCCCCGTCGAGGCCGGCCGCCGCAACCTCCTCCTCGAGCCGCGCCTTGTGTTCGCTCGCGCTCAGGCCGGCATCGCTCTCGAAACGGTAGACGTGGCGAAAAGCGCCCTCGGGCGCGCGCCCCTCATAGAGACCGATACTGGTCGCGGTGTTGCCGCAATCGATGGCGATCAGCATGCCGCCCCCCGCGCGAAGCCTGGAAAAAACACGTCTCCTGCGGTGATTTTTTTCACGCCCCCGGCGCCGAGGTCAAGCTCCAGCGCACCGTCGGCGTCGATGCCCCGGAAGATGCCGTCATAGCGCCGGCCCTCGATCTCGACGGTGATGGGCCGGCCGAGCCCCCGGGCGCGGGCCAGCCAATCGGCGCGAAGGGGTGCGAAGCCGTCCGATTGCCACTGCCGGTAGCGGGCGAGGAACGCCGCGCGGAACCCGGCCAACGCCGCATCCGGGGTGAGCCTCGTCCCGCCGGCGGCGACCACGTCGGTGGCCGGGAACGCGGTGCCCTCGGGATGGGAGACGAGGTTGATGCCGACGCCGAGCACCAGCGCCGCGCCGGCGCCGCTACCGGCGCGCTCGATCAACAGCCCCGATGCCTTGCGCCCGCCGACCAGCACGTCATTGGGCCATTTGAGGGCGATATCGGCGCTGCCGCCAAGCGCCTCATCCAGGGTCTCGGCCACCGCCAGGCCGCCGGCGAAGCCGATGGCGGCGGCGGCGGCGATGCCGCCCTCCGGCCTCAGCACCAATGACAGGAACAGGTTGCCCTCCGCGCTTTCCCACTGGCGGCCGCGGCGCCCGCGCCCGGCGCTCTGGCTTCGGGCGGTGATCAGGGTCCCTTCCGGGGCGCCCGCGGCGGCCCGGGCCAAGGCCTCGTCGTTGGTGCTGGGGACCGCGTCCAACGCCTCGAGGCGGTAGAAATCGTCGAGCTCCTGGCGCCCGGGGGGAATGGTCATGGATCGGATCCTTGCGCCCGGCACGGGCCGCCACTCAGCCCGCGAACAGGGATTTCGCTGCGGCCGCGGCGGCGCCCAGGATCGGGCTCGGCAGGATGAAGAACAGCGCCGTGAACAGGCCGGTGCCGACGACCACCACCCCGACCTCGCGGCCGGGCAGGCGGTCGAAGGTTTCCGCCGGTTCGTCGAAATACATGATCTTGACGATGCGCACGTAATAGTAGGCCGCCACCACCGACGCGAGGACGCCGATCACGGCCAGGCCGTAGAGCCCCGCCTCGACCGCGGCGAGGAAAACATAGAGCTTGCCGAAGAAGCCCGCGAGCGGCGGAATCCCGGCCAGCGAGAACATGAAGACGCCAAGCGCCAGGGCCAGCAGCGGGCGGGTGCGGGCCAGCCCCGCGAGGTCGTCGATCTCCTCGACCATGCGTCCGTGGATGCGCATGCACAGGATGCAGGCGAAGGTGCCCGCGGTCATCATCAGGTAGATGGCGAGATAGATCAGCACCCCGCGCACCCCGGCCTCGGTGCCGGCGGCCAGGCCCACCAGCATGTAGCCGACGTTGCCGATCGAGGAATAGGCCATCAGCCGCTTGATGTTGCGCTGATTGATGGCGGCGAAAGCGCCGAGCACCATCGACAGAATCGCGATCAGCACCACCACCTGCTGCCATTGGGCGGCGATCGGCGCGAACGGTCCGACCAGCACGCGGACGAACAGCGCCATCGCCGCGACCTTGGGGGCGATGGCGAAAAACGCGGTGACCGACGTCGGCGCGCCCTGGTAGACATCCGGGGTCCACATGTGGAAGGGCACCGCCGAGACCTTGAAGGCGAGACCGGCGGTGATGAAGATCAGCCCGACCAGGACGCCGATCGGCGCGCCGCCGGCGACGACCTTGGCGATGCCCTCGAAACCGGTGGTGCCGGCGAAGCCGTAGACCAGCGAGGCGCCGTAGAGCAGCATCCCCGAGGACAGCGCGCCGAGCACGAAATACTTGAGCCCGGCCTCCGGCGAACGCAGGCTGTCGCGCCTGAAGGCGGCGGCCACGTAAAGCGCAAGCGACTGCAGCTCGAGCCCGACATAGAGCGCGATCAGGTCGTTGGCGGAGATCATCATCAGCATGCCGAGGCAGGCGAACAGGAACAGGATCGGGTATTCGAACCGCGCCAGGTCCTCGCGCTCGATGTAGGCGAGCGACAGCATCAGCGCCAGCGCCGTGCCGATCAGCACCAGCACCTTGGCATAGCGGGCGAAGGCATCGGCGATGAAGATGCCGCCGAAGGCCTGGCCCGGTCCCGCCGAGGTGCCCAGCACGACGACGATGGCGACGAAGGCGACGGCGACCGAGAACCAGCACACCACCCGGGTGGAGGCGTCGCCGCGGAAGACGCCGATCATCAGGAGCGCCATGATGGAGATTGCCAGGAACGCCTCGGGCAGGGCGGCGACCATCTGTTCGGGAATCCAGGCGGTCATGGGCTCACCCCCGCCGCCATCGCCTGGGGCCCGGGCGCCGCGGCGGCCTTGAGGGCGGCGGCATAGTTGTCGACCAGGTTCTGGGCCGAGGCGGTGATGGCATCGAGGAACGAAGACGGGTAGATGCCCATCCACAGCACCGCCAGCACCAGCGGCGCGAAGATGGCGATCTCGCGCTTATCGAGATCGACGATCGACTTCAGGTCCTCCTTGGTGAGTTCGCCGAAGATCACCCGCCGATACAGCCACAGCATATAGGCCGCGCCGAGGATGACGCCGATGGCGGCGAGCGCCGCGACCCAGGTGTTGACCTGGAAGATCCCCACCAGCACCAGGATCTCGCCGACGAAACCGCTAGTCCCGGGCAGGCCCACCGAAGCCAGCATGAAGACCATGAACACCGCGGCATAGACCGGCATGCGGTGAACCAGGCCGCCATAGGTCTCGATCAGGCGCGAATGCATGCGGTCGTAGACGACGCCGACGCAGAGGAACAGCGCCGCCGAAACCACCCCGTGGCTCAGCATCTGAAAGATCGCCCCCTCGATGCCCTGGACGTTGAAGGTGAAGATGCCGATGGTCACGAACCCCATATGGGCGACCGAGGAATAGGCGATCAGCTTCTTCATGTCCTCCTGGGCCAGCGCCACCAGGGAGGTGTAGATGACGGCGATCACCGACAGGGTGAAGATCGCGGGCGCGAAGAAGTCCGAGGCCAGGGGCATCATCGGCAGCGAGAAGCGCAGGAACCCGTAGCCCCCCATCTTCAGCAGCACGCCGGCGAGGATCACCGAGCCCGCCGTCGGCGCCTCGACATGGGCGTCGGGCAGCCAGGTGTGCAAAGGCCACATAGGCACCTTGACCGCGAAGGAGGCGAAGAAGGCGAGCCATAGCCAATACTGCATCTCCCTGGGGAAGGCCGTCTTCATCAACTCCGGGATGTCGGTGGTGCCGGCGGTGAAATAGATCGCCAGGATGGCGACCAGCATCAGCACCGAGCCGGCCAGGGTGTAGAGGAAGAACTTGAAGGCCGAATAGACCCGCCTGGGCCCGCCCCAGACGCCGATGATCAGGAACATCGGGATCAGCACGCCCTCGAAGAAAAGGTAGAAGAGGACGATGTCCAGCGCCACGAACATCCCGATCATCAGGGTTTCGAGGATCAGGAAGGCGATCATGTATTCCTTCACCCGCTCGGTAATGGCCTGCCAGCTGGCGAGCACGCAGAGCGGCGTGAGGAAGGCCGAAAGCAGCACGAAGAAGAGCGAGATGCCGTCGACGCCGAGATGATAGGAGATGTTGAAGGCGGGGATCCACTCGGCCCGCTCCTCCAACTGGAAGGCGGCGGTGCCGGGCTGGAAATTGGCCCACACCATCAGCGCCAGGACCAGGGTGATCAGCGACGTCCACAGCGCCACGTTGCGCGCGTTGCGGGCGACCACCGCGTCCTCGCCGCGGATCAGGAAGATGAATCCGGCCCCCACCAGGGGCACGAAGACGGTCAGCGACAGGAGCGGCCAACCGATCATGACGCCCTCCCCGCGAACAGATACAGCGTCACCAGGGCGGCGACCCCGATGAGCATGGCGAAGGCGTAGTGATAGACGTAGCCGGTCTGCAGCCGCGCCGCGCGGCGGGCGAGATCGATCGTCGCCGCGGCGATGCCGTCGGGTCCGATGCCGTCTATGAGGGCGCCGTCGCCGCCGAGCCAGAGCGCCCGGCCGATGCGCTTGGCCGGGGCGACGAAGAGGCGATCATAGAGTTCGTCGAAATACCATTTGTTGAGGAGGAACGCGTACAGCACCGGATAGCGCGCCGCCAGCGCCGCCGGCAGGGCCGGGTTCCGGATATAGAACAGCCAGGCCAGCGCGATGCCACCCGCCGCCACCACCAGCGGCAGCAGCTTGACCCAGAGCGGCACGTGATGGGCGTCGGTGATCGCCGTATGGGTCTCGGCGACGAAGATCGAGGCGCCCCAGAAGGCGCTATGCCCCTCGCCGGTGAACAGGCCCGCGAGCGCAATTCCCGAGATCACCGCGCCCACCGCCAGCACCGTCATCGGGATGGTCATGTTCTTGGGCGATTCATGGACATGGGCCATGACCTCGGCCTCCCCCCGGGGCGTCCCGTGGAAGGTCATGAACAAAAGCCGCCAGGAATAGAAGGCGGTCAAGGCGGCGGCGATCACCCCCATCCAGAAGGCGTAATAGCCGACGCCGGTGCCCGCCGCATACGCCGCCTCGATGATCAGGTCCTTGGAATAGAAGCCCGAGAAAATGGGGATCCCCGCCAAGGCCAGGGAGCCCACCCACATCAGGCCGTAGGTCCAGGGGATCTTGCGCGCGAGCCCGCCCATCTTGCGCATGTCCTGCTCGTCGGACATGGCGTGGATCACCGAGCCGGCGCCGAGGAACAAAAGCGCCTTGAAGAAGGCATGGGTGGTCAGGTGGAACATCGCCGCCGAATAGGCCGAGACCCCGGCGGCGAAGAACATGTAGCCGAGCTGCGAGCAGGTCGAATAGGCGATCACCCGCTTGATGTCGTTCTGCACCAGGCCGATGGAGGCGGCGAACAGCGCCGTCGAGGCGCCGACGATGGTGACCACCGCCAGCGCGGTTTCCGAATACTCGAATATGGGCGACAGCCGGCAGACCATGAAGACGCCGGCCGTCACCATGGTCGCGGCATGGATCAGGGCGGAGACCGGCGTCGGCCCCTCCATGGCGTCCGGCAGCCAGGTGTGCAGGCCGAGCTGGGCCGACTTGCCCATGGCGCCGATGAACAGAAGCAGGCACAGCGTCGTGATCAGCGGCAGCTCGAGCCCGAGGAAGGTGAAGGTCTTGTCGGCCATCGCCGGGACCGCCTGGAAGACCGCTTCGAAGGTCACCGCATTGAAGGCGAGATAGACCCCGAAGATGCCGAGGGCGAAGCCGAAATCGCCCACCCGGTTGACCAGGAAGGCCTTGATGGCGGCGGCGTTGGCCGACGGCCGGTCGTACCAGAAGCCGATCAGGAGGTAGGACGCCAGACCCACCCCTTCCCAGCCGAAGAACATCTGCACCAGGTTGTCGGAGGTCACCAGCATCAACATGAAGAAGGTGAACAGCGACAGATAGGAGAAGAAGCGCGGGATCGACTTGTCGTGCGCCATGTAGCCGAAGGAGTAGATGTGGATCATGCTGGAGACCGTGGTCACCATCGCCACCATCACCGCAGACAGCGTGTCGAAGCGCAGCGACCAGCTGACCTCGAAGGTGCCGGAAACGATCCAGCGCATGATCTCGACGTCGCGCGGCCGGCCGCCGATCACCACTTGGACGACGGCGATGGCGGCAAGCACGGCGGCGAGCAGCAGGGCGCCTGTGGTGGCCCACCGGGCGCCACGGTCGCCGATCCAGCGCCCGAACAGGCCGGCGGCGATGGCGCCAATAAGCGGCAGGAAGATGATCGCCGAATACATTGACGCCTAACCCTTCAGCCTGTTGATGTCTTCCACGGCGATGGAGCCGCGGTTGCGGAAATAGACGACCAGGATGGCGAGGCCGATGGCCGCCTCGGCGGCCGCCACGGTGAGCACGAACATGGTGAAGACCTGGCCGGCGAGATCGCCGAGATGGGCCGAGAAGGCGACCAGGTTGATGTTGACGGCGAGCAGCATCAGCTCGATCGACATCAGGATGATGATCACGTTCTTGCGGTTGAGGAAGATTCCGAACACCCCGAGGGTGAAGAGGATGGTCGCCACGGTCAGGTAATGGGCCAGGGTGATCTCGAACAGCGCCGTCATATGCCCGTCCCCGTCGGCACGTCCTTGACCTCGACCACCTCGTCCCGCGCCAGCCCGACCTGGGCGCCGATCCGTTGGCGCTTGACCCCGGGCCGCGCCCGCAGCGTCAGCACGATGGCGCCGACCATCGCCAGCAGCAGGATCATGCCCGCGCCCTGGAACAGGTAGATGTACTTGGTATAGAGCAGGCGCCCGAGCGCCTCGGTGTTGTGGGCCTCCGCCAGGGCCGGGGCCTTGGCCGCGAGCAGGCTACCGGCCTCCGGCGCCACCGCCCAGCTGGCGACGATGAAGATCAGCTCGATCAGCAGCACGGTGCCGATCAGGCCGCCGATGGGCAGGTACTGCAGGAAGCCCTGGCGCATCTCGACGAAATTGATGTCCAGCATCATCACCACGAACAGGAACAGCACCGCCACCGCGCCGACATAGACGATGACCAGGATGAAGGCGATGAATTCCGCCCCCATCAGCACGAACAACCCAGCCGCGTTGAAGAAGGCGAGGATCAGAAACAGCACCGAATGCACCGGATTGCGCGCCGAGATCACCATCACACCCGAGGCGATGGCGATGAAGGCGAAGCCGTAGAAGGCGAGCCCCGCGAGGATCATCGCGTCACCCCCCGGACGGGATGCGCGCCGCTCCCCCTCGTTGCCGCAAGCTCAAACGAACGCGTCACCACCCCTCCCCTACCTGTACGGCGCGTCGGCGGCGAGGCGCTGGGCGATCTCGTTCTCCCAGCGGTCGCCGTTGGCCAGCAGCTTGTCCTTGTTGTAGAGCAGCTCCTCCCGGGTTTCGGTGGCGAACTCGAAATTCGGTCCCTCGACGATGGCATCGACTGGGCAGGATTCCTCGCAGAAGCCGCAATAGATGCATTTCACCATGTCGATGTCGTAGCGGGTGGTGCGCCGCGACCCGTCCTCCCGCGGCTCGGCCTCGATGGTGATGGCCTGAGCGGGGCAGATCGCCTCGCATAGCTTGCAGGCGATGCAGCGCTCCTCGCCCGAAGGATAGCGCCTGAGCGCGTGTTCGCCGCGGAACCGCGGCGACAGCACCCCCTTCTCATACGGGTAGTTGAGGGTCACCTTGGGCTTGAACATGTATTTGAGGGTGAGCCACAGACCGGCGAGAAGCTCGCCGAGGACGAGCGCCCTCAGGCCGCGAAGCATCATGGTCATGACGAAGCCCTCCCGTCTCTCTTGCGCCGGGCGCTCATTCCGGCAACCACCCGAAGGCGACCAGGACCCCCGCAGTCACCACCACCCAAGCGAGCGAGAGCGGCAGGAACACCTTCCAGCCCAATCGCATCAACTGGTCGTAGCGGTAGCGCGGAAAGGTCGCGCGCACCCACAGGAACAGGAACAGCATGAAGGCGATCTTGGCGGCGAACCAGATCGGCCCGGGGATCCATGTGAAGGGGGCGAAGCCGAACGGCGGCAGCCAGCCGCCCAGGAACAGCACCGTGGTCATGCCGCTCATCAGGATCATGTTGGCGTATTCGCCGAGGAAGAACATGGCGAAGGTCATCGACGAATATTCGACGTTGTAGCCCGACACCAGCTCGGCCTCGGCCTCGGGCAGATCGAAAGGCGCGCGGTTGGTCTCGGCCAGGGCCGAGACGAAGAAGATCACGAACATTGGCAGGAGCGGCACCGCGAACCACACCGTCTCTTGCGCCATCACCACCTTGGAGAGGTTCAAGGACCCCACGCAGAGCAGCACCGTGATGATGACGAAACCGATGGAGATCTCGTAGGAGACCATCTGCGCCGCCGAACGCAGGGCGCCCAGGAAGGCATATTTGGAGTTCGAGGCCCAGCCCGCCATGATGATGCCGTAGACGCCGAGCGACGAAATGGCGAAGAGGTAAAGGACGCCGACGTTGATGTCGGCCAGCACCAGGCCCTCGCCGAAGGGGATCACCGCCCAGGCCACCAGCGCCAGAGTGAAAGTGATCATCGGGGCGAGGATGAACACCACCTTGTTGGCGCCGGTCGGGATCACGGTTTCCTTGACGAACAGCTTCAAGCCGTCGGCCAAGGGCTGGAGCAGGCCGAAGGGTCCGACCACATTGGGCCCCTTCCTCAGCTGCATGGCGCCGATGACCTTGCGCTCGGCGAGGGTCAAATAGGCAACCGCCACCAGCAGCGGCACCAGGATCAGGCCGACCTTGAAGCCGATGATGGCCCCGGGCCAGATATAGACCGACCACAGCTCAGCCATCGGTCCCCGTCTTCCTGCCGTCGCCTGCGAGCATCTCGGTGCACCGGGCCATGGTGATCGACGCCCGGCTGATGGGATCGGTCATATAGAAGTTCTCGACCGGCGAGAGGAAGGGCGCCGGGTCCATGTCGCCGGCGGCGCCGAACGCCTGCCACGGCGCCGACGTAATCTCGTCGAGGGCGGCGAAGATGGGATTGGCGTCCCCCATGCGGGCGCGCAGGGCATCGATGGAATCATAGGGCAGCGTCTTGCCCAGCACCGCCGAGGCGGCGCGGAGGATGGCCCAATCCTCCTTGGCCTGGCCCAGCGGCGAATGGGCCGGCCGGGTCCGCTGCACCCGGCCTTCGGTATTGACGTATGTGCCGGACTTCTCGGTATAGGCCGCGCCCGGCAGGATGACGTCGGCGCGATGGGCGCCGGCATCGCCGTGATGCCCCTGATAGACGACGAAGGCCTCGCCCAGGGCATCCATGTCGATCTCGTCGGCGCCCAGCAGCCACACCAGCTTGATGTCGCCCGACGCCGCCCCGGCGAGGATGCCGGCGACGTCCCGCCCGCCCTCGCCAGGGAGGAAACCCAAGTCCATGCCGCCCACGCGGCTGGCCGCGCGCTGCAGCAGGTTGAAGCCGTTCCAGTCCTCGGTGACGCAGCCGAAACGCTCGGCGAGCGCCCGCGCGGCGGCGAGCACCGCCGCCCCGTCGGCCCGCGCGACGGCGCCGGAGCCGAGGATCACCATGGGGCGCTCGGCCGCCTCCAGCACCCCGCAGAAGTCGTGGTCGCCGGCGGCGACCTGGGCCAGGGTCTCGGGCCCGGCGCCGAGATGGCTGGTGCGGTAGGTGAGATCGGCATCCTCGCCGATGACGCCGACCTTGAATCCGCCCGCCAGCCAGCGCCCGCGCAGGCGGGTGTTGATGATGGCCGCCTCCTTGCGCGGGTTGGCGCCGATGATCAGGCAGGCATCGGCTTCGTCGATGCCGGCGATGGTGGTGTTGAACAGGTAGGCCGCGCGCGCCGCCCCGTCGATCTTGGCCCCGTCCTGGCGGCAGTCGATGTTGGCGGACCCCAGCCCCGTCATCAGGTCCTTCAGGGCCATCATCGATTCCCCATCGGCGAGGTCGCCGGCGATGGCCGCCATGGCCGAGCCGTCGAGGCCGCCCGCGCGCCCGGCGATGGCGGCAAAGGCGGCGTCCCAGTCGGCCGGCGCCAGCTTGCCGCCCTCTCGCACATAGGGGGTATCGAGGCGCTGGCGCCTGAGCCCGTCATAGGCGAAGCGGGTCTTGTCGGAAATCCACTCCTCGTTCACGTCCTCGTTGAGCCGGGGCAGGACGCGCATCACCTCCTTGCCCCGGGCATCGACCCGGATGTTGGAGCCGACGGCGTCGAGCACGTCCACCGATTCGATCTTTCGCAGCTCCCACGGGCGGGCGGCGAAGGCATAGGGCTTGGAGGTGAGCGCCCCGACCGGGCACAGGTCGATCATGTTGCCCGACATCTCGGAGGTGATGGCGTTGCCGACATAGGTGTCGATCTCCATCATCTCGCCGCGCCCCGTGGCGCCAAGCTCCTCGACCCCGGCGATCTCGGTGGCGAAGCGCACGCAGCGGGTGCAGTGGATGCAGCGCGTCATCTCGGTCTTGATCAGGGGGCCGAAATCCTTGTTGGCGACGGCGCGCTTGTTCTCGGCGAAGCGCGAACGGTCGAAGCCGTAGAACAGCGCCTGGTCCTGGAGGTCGCATTCGCCGCCCTGGTCGCAGATCGGGCAGTCGAGCGGATGGTTGATGAGCAGCATCTCCATCACCCCGCGCCGCGCCTTGCGCACCATTTCCGATTCGGTCTTGATCTCCATGCCGTCGCTGACCGGCATGGCGCAGGAGGCCGCCGGCTTGGGCGGTCCGGGCTGGATCTCGACCAGGCACATGCGGCAGTTGCCGGCGATCGACAGCCGGTCGTGATAGCAGAAGCGCGGAATCTCCTTGCCCGCCTGCTCGCAGGCCTGGAACACGGTGATGCCGGGCTCGACCTCCAGCTCGATGCCGTCGACGGTGACCTTGACCATGATCCTCCTTCGCCCCCCGCGCGCGTTACGCCGCCCGGCCGCCATGGGCGGCCTTATAGGCTTCGATGCGGCTTTCGAGCTCGGGCCGGAAATGCCGGATCAGGCCCTGGATCGGCCATGCCGCGGCGTCGCCGAGCGCGCAGATGGTGTGGCCCTCGACCTCGGTGGTGACGTCGAGCAGCAGATCGATCTCCGAGACCTCGGCGCGGCCCTCGACCAGGCGCTCCATCACCCGCCACATCCAGCCGGTGCCCTCGCGGCACGGCGTGCACTGGCCGCAGCTCTCGTGCTTGTAGAACTTCGACAGCCGGGCGATGGCGGCGATGATGTCGGTGGACTTGTCCATGACGATGACGGCGGCGGTGCCGAGCCCCGATTTCACCTCCTTGAGGGCGTCGAAATCCATGTGCACGGTCTCGCAGATGGATTTGGGGATGACCGGCACCGAAGAGCCGCCGGGGATCACCGCCAAGAGGTTGTCCCAGCCGCCGCGCACGCCGCCGGCGTGCTTCTCGATCAGCTCCTTCAGGGGAATCCCCATCTCCTCCTCGACATTGCACGGTTCCTCGACATGGCCGGAAATGCAGAACACCTTGGTGCCGGTGTTGTTGGGCCGGCCGATGCCGGCGAACCAGGCCGCGCCGCGGCGCAGGATGCTCGGCACCACGGCGATGGTCTCGACGTTGTTGACGGTGGTGGGGCAGCCGTAGAGCCCGGCGCCGGCGGGAAACGGCGGCTTGAGGCGGGGCTGGCCCTTCTTGCCCTCGAGGCTTTCGATCAGGGCGGTTTCCTCGCCGCAGATATAGGCCCCGGCGCCGCGATGCAGGTAGAGGTCGAAATCGAAGCCCGAGCCGCAGGCGTTCTTGCCGATCAGCCCGGCCTCGTAGGCCTCGTCTATGGCCGCCTGGAGGTTCTCGGCCTCGCGGTAGAACTCGCCGCGGATATAGATATAGGCGGCATGGGCGTTGATGGCGAAGGACGCCAGCAGCGCCCCTTCAACCAGCTTGTGGGGATCGTGGCGCATCATGTCCCGGTCCTTGCAGGTTCCGGGCTCGCCCTCGTCGGCGTTGATGACCAGGTAGTTGGGCCGGCCGTCCTTGGATTCCTGGGGCATGAAGGACCACTTGACGCCGGCCGGGAAACCGGCCCCGCCGCGCCCGCGCAGGCCCGATTCCTTGACCTCGTCGATGATCCAGGCCGCGCCCTTGTCCATGATCGCCTTGGTGTCGTCCCAGTCGCCCCGGGCCCGCGCGCCGGCGAGCCGCCAGTCATGGAGGCCATAGAGATTGGTGAAGATGCGGTCCTTGTCGGCAAGCATCTCAGTCGTCTCCCTTGAGCACCTTGGGCCCGGATGCGGGTTCCGAGGTGCGGCGCCCCGATTGCGGGCCGGCCTCGATCGCCTCGCCGGCCTTGATCGCCTTGATCAGGGCGACCGCGCTTTCCGGCGTCAGGTCCTCGTAATAGTCGTCGCCGATCTGCACCAAGGGCGCGTTCACGCAGGCGCCCAGGCACTCGACCTCGCGCAGGGTGAAGGCGCCGTCCTCGCTGGTCTCGCCCAGGGCGATGCCGATCTCTCCTTCCAGGGCGGCGATGATATCGTCCGAGCCGCGCAGCCAGCACGGCGTCGTGGTGCAGACATTGACGCAAGCGCGGCCCACCGGCTCGAGGTCGAACATGGTGTAGAAGGTCGCCACCTCCCACACCCGGATCTCCGCCATATCCAGCATCTCGGCGACGGCATGCACCGCTGCCCGCGGCAGCCAGCCGCCCGATTGGCGCTGGGCGAGGTCCAACAGCGGCAGCACCGCGCTCTGTTGGCGGCCGGCGGGATACTTGGCGATGATGGCCTCGGCCTGCTTCAGGTTATCGGCGCTGAAGGCGAAGGTCTGAGGCTGCTCGGCGAGCACGCTCATCGGTCGATCTCCCCGAAAACGATGTCGAGCGACCCGATGATCGAGACCACGTCGGCCAGCATGTGGCCCTTGGCGAGGAAGTCGAGCCCCTGGAGATGGGCGAAGCCCGGCGCCCGGATCTTGCAGCGATACGGCCGGTTGGTGCCGTCGGCGACGACATAGACGCCGAACTCGCCCTTGGGCGCCTCGACGGCGGCGTAGGCCTCGCCTTCGGGCACGTGGTAGCCCTCGGTATAGAGCTTGAAGTGGTGGATGAGGGCCTCCATGGAGCGCTTCATCTCGGCCCGGCTGGGCGGCGTGATCTTGTGGTCGTCGACCATCACCGGGCCGCCGGGCAGGCCCTCGATGGCCTGGCGGATGATCGCCAAGCTCTGGCGCATCTCCTCCATCCGCACCAGGTAGCGCGCGAAGCAGTCCCCGGTCTTGCCCACGGGCACGTCGAACTTGACCCGGTCGTAGGCGTCGTAGGGCTGCGCCTTGCGCAGGTCCCAGGCCACGTTCGAAGCCCTCAGCATCGGCCCGGTGAAGCCCCAGTCCATGGCCTCGCGGGCCGAGGCGACGCCGATATCGACGGTGCGCTGGCGGAAGATGCGGTTGTCGGTCAGCAGGTCCTCGACATCGTCGAGATGGGCGGGGAAGGCGTCGCAGAAGGCGAGGATGTCGTCGGTGAGGCCGGCCGGCAGGTCGAGGTGCACGCCGCCGGGCCGGAAGTAGGATGCGTGCAGGCGGGCGCCGGAGGCGCGCTCGTAAAACTCCATCAGCTTCTCGCGCTCCTCGAAGCCCCACAACAGCGGCGTCATGGCGCCGACGTCCAGCGCCATGGTGGTGATGTTGAGGATGTGATTGAGGATGCGGCTGATTTCCGCGAACAGGACGCGGATATACTGGGCGCGGAGCGGCGGCGTAATGCCCAGCAGGCGCTCGACGGCAAGGGCGAAGGCGTGCTCCTGGGACATCGGCGCGACGTAATCGAGGCGGTCGAAATAGGGCACCGCCTGCAGGTAGCTCTTGTATTCGATCAGCTTTTCCGTACCGCGATGGAGGAGCCCGATATGGGGATCGGCGCGATCGACGATCTCGCCATCCAACTCCAGGACCAGGCGCAGCACGCCGTGGGCGGCGGGATGCTGGGGCCCGAAATTGAGGGAGTAGTTCTGGATCTGGGCTTCAGCCATCGCCCGTCTCCCCGCCCTTTTCCTTCTCCTCGCCCTCGGGCAAGGCGCGGCGCATCGCCTCGGCGCCCTCCCAGGGGCTGAGGAAATCGAAATTGCGGAACTCCTGGGTGAGCTTGACCGGCTCGTAGATGACGCGCTTCTCGCCCTCGTCGTAGCGCACCTCGACATATCCGGTGAGCGGGAAATCCTTGCGCATGGGATGTCCCTCGAACCCGTAGTCGGTGAGGATCCGGCGCAGGTCCGGATGGCCGGAAAAGAAGATGCCGTAAAGGTCCCAGGCTTCCCGCTCCCACCAGCCGGCGGCCGAATAGACCGCCGTCACCGACGGCACCGGGGTCTCGGCGTCGGTGCTGAGCTTGACCCGAATGCGCTGGTTCTGGCGCAGGCTGAGCAGATGATAGACGACCTCGAAGCGCTCGGCGCGCTCGGGATAGTCGACGCCGCAGATGTCGATCAACTGATGGAACTGGGAGGCGGAATCGTCGCGCAGCGCCGTCAGCACGCGGACGATCTGGTCGCGGGCCACGGATACCGTGAGCTCGCCAAAAGCGATGTCCGTGCCGGTGACGGCATCCCCCAACAGGGACTCGACCTGCTCGCGCAACTCGGTCAGGGCTTCAAACTGTTCGCTATCCTGGTCCATGGATTCCGTGTCTGGCGGCGGTCGGGCGGCGGCCGGGCCCTAGCGCATGATGGTCCCTGTGCGCCGGATCTTCTTCTGCAGTTGAAGGATGCCGTAAAGCAGGGCCTCGGCGGTGGGGGGACAGCCCGGGACGTAGATATCTACGGGCACGATGCGGTCGCAGCCGCGGACCACCGAATAGGAATAATGGTAATAGCCGCCGCCATTGGCGCACGACCCCATGGAGATCACCCAGCGCGGCTCGGCCATCTGGTCGTAAACCCGGCGCAGCGCCGGCGCCATCTTGTTGGTGAGCGTCCCGGCGACGATCATCACGTCGGACTGGCGCGGGCTGGGCCGGAAGACCAGGCCGAAGCGGTCGAGATCGTAGCGGCTCGCCGCCGTCTGCATCATCTCCACGGCGCAACAGGCGAGCCCGAAGGTCATCGGCCACAGCGATCCCGTGCGCGCCCAGTTCACCAGGGCATCGAGCTTGGCGACGATAAACCCCTTATCCTGGATTTCCTGGGCGACCGCGCGCAGGGCCTGATCCTGCGACGCGCCGGGCGCCAAAGCGGCGCCTTGGCTCAGGTTGTCACCGGTCGCGGTCATGATACACCTTCGAAACGGCGCCGGGCCGGGCTACTCCCACTCCAGCGCCCCTTTCTTCCATTCGTAGACGAAACCGATCGTCAACACCCCGAGGAAGATCATCATCGACCAGAAGCCGAGCAGCCCGATATCGCCCAGCGCCACCGCCCAGGGGAACAGGAAGGCGACCTCGAGGTCGAAAATGATGAACAGGATGGCGACCAGGTAAAAGCGCACGTCGAAACGGCCGCGCGCGTCCTCGAACGGGTCGAAACCGCATTCGTAGGACGAGAGCTTTTCGGCATCGGGCTTCTGCCGGGCGGCGATCAGCGACGCGATTACGATCACCAGCGCGAGGCCGGCGGCGATGCCGAGAAAGATCAGGATGGGAAGGTACTGAACCAGCAGTTCCTGCATCTCGCCAACCTTCAATTCCCGAACCAATCATAGACTAGGGCCGGGCCCGAAACTCGGGCCCGGAAGCGTCGCTACACTATAAACTTAAGGACGGCATGAAAAGCAAAGAATACCCGTTTGCCGAAAAACCCCGGACGCCCCGCGGAAAGGCCCGGAAATGGCGGGAGTGACGGGACTCGAACCCGCGGCCTCTGGCGTGACAGGCCAGCGCTCTAACCAGCTGAGCTACACCCCCCGAGACGGTCTCGCCGGCACGGCACGGGCCACCGGGAGTGGGGCTTGATGTACTTCCTGGCCCGTCCCATGTCAAGGAAGCTTGGGCAATCCCGCTACCGCCGATGGCGAGCCCCCTTCACCGCGTAGCCCGTGCCCCCACGCCGGCGACGGGAGCGCGCATTTCCCCGCAGAGCGCCGCCGCTCCGTGCCGCACCCGACCCGCGTCCAGGATGCGCGTAAACCCGCGGCAGACGGCCCCTTCCGCCGATTACGGACGCCGCTCCCGCCGAGGCCTTGTAACCCGGGAGCAAACCTGTTTTCATAAGGCGGCACGGCTTGGCGTTGGCCACTTTGTTGGATAGGCGCATGCCACAACGCTCTTGTCCCGCCGTTTGACGCGGCGGCAGACGTCAGAAACAAGCCGGATGCGCCTTGAACCGCGCCGCAACAGTAAGGTGTTTCGTTATTGGCCTTGCGGCGCGTACGCCAAGCCTCCAACGCAAACAGTGGAGGCAAAAAAATGAGTGATTCCCAAATGTCCTCGGAAAGCCAGTCCACGGCGGCACCCGGGCAAGCGGAGCAGCTGAACGAACTGTCGCGCAAGAATCCAACCCGGCCCGGCTGGGTCGCAATCCTCGTCGCCCTGGCGTTCGTCGGCGGGCTCGGCTTTTTCGTCACCAATTTCTGAGGCCATTGCGCAGACTGCAAACATCGGCCGGGGCTGACCAGCCGGCCCCGGCCGATTTCTTGTGTGGCAAACGGCAGACCGCATCGCGGTCCCCGGCGCGCGGAAAACGCGTCCCGGGCTATCGCGTCGCCCGCCGCCCTCACGCCGGCGCCGGCGGAGATCCGGCCGTGCGGGCCCGGGGCCGGTCAGGCGGAAGCGCCGGCGCGCGTTTTCGGCGTCCGCGCCCTGTTCATGATCATACCGTCGGGCGGCTCGCCCCACTCGGGCATCTTCAGCCAGATCCGAAGCATCAGGCGCTTGCGCTCGAGTTCCGCGAAATCCTCGAACGCGGTCCGGCCATGCATCACCGTGCGGTTGTTGAGAAACTGCAGATCGCCGGGCTCCAGCATCGTCCGGTACAGCAGATCGTCACGCGCCGCGGTCCGTGTGAACAGCTCGAAGGCCTCCAGCGCCAAGGGATCCCTCTCGGTATCGTCTTCGGCCAGCGCGCGGGCGATGGAAAAGGAATTGAAGAAACAGGCCAGCCGGTCGCCGCTGCGGCCGAATACCGGGATACGGCTCGGGGTGGTGGGCGCCTCGCCGCTCGACGATGCTTCCGAACGCCGGTAGTGGTAACCGCGATAGAGCGCCGCCATCAGGTCGGGGCGTTCGGCAAGGATCGCGTTGTGCACCGCGAGGCTGCTGGTGATCAGGCTGGTCCCCCCGGTTTTGGCCCGCCGCAGGCAGAGGAGGCCGGCGACATCGACGGAATCGGTGTGGAGATGGAGCGGCCGTGGCGAGCGATAGGCGCGGCGCGCATCGCCGGTGTGCGACATGTCCATGACCTCGCCGATCATGTCGCCGCGATAGCTCTGCTCCATGGCGGTGCCGATATGGGTGCCGATCCCCCAGAGGATCAAGCCGAGATCGTCGCGTCCGTAGCGATCGACCGGCAGGCCGCGCAGGAGCGCCACCCCCGGCCCGTCGCCCAGCAATGCCTTGACCGCCGCCAGCTGCCCGGCCATCGACGGCAGCGGAAAGTCCTCGGCGGCGATGTCGGTGAGCGCGAGGCCGCGTCCCTTGACGCCGGCAAGGGCCGCGGCGATGTCCTCGAGC
>JAWWBR010000040.1:0-25860 GCA_033720855.1 Alphaproteobacteria bacterium | reverse complement strand
GGCGACCGGCGTGCGCGGCGAGATCCTCTCCCCCACGGCGCGCGAGGATGCGCTGCATTCCCTTCTGACCATGGCCGGCGTGGTGCCCGGCTTCGGCATCGGCGCGGTCCGCATCAATTCCGACATCCTGACCTGGCCCGAAACCGCTGAGGGCTTGCGCCGCGAGAAGGTTCCGGCGGCGCCCGGCGGGCGCTACGTCGGCCTGGTCCTGCTGTTCAGCACCGAAACCGGGGCGCCGCTTGCGATCTACCCCGACGGGATCGTCCAGCGCATGCGGGTGGGGGCCGCCTGCGGGCTTGCCGCCAAATACCTCGCGCGGGCCGATGCCCGCGTCCTCGCCATCCTCGGCGCCGGCTGGCAGGCGGGCGGCCAGGCCATGGCCATGGCGGCGGTGCGCGACCTCGCCGAGATCCGCTGCTACGGCCCGACCGCCGAGCGCCGGGAGGCCTTCGCCCGGGAATGGCGCGAGGCGCTCGGTACCGAGGTGACGGCGGCGGCCAGCCTCGAGGCGGCCGTCGACGGGGCCGACATCGTCGCTTGCGCGACCAACAGCATGCAGCCGGTCCTCGCCCCGGAACTGCTGCGGCCGGGGATGCATGTCAGCAGCATCAAGCGGCTCGAATTGCCGCCGGAAACCGTGGCCCGGGCCGATATCGTCTTCACCCACGTGACGGGGGCGGAATCGCGCACAACCCGGGTCAAGGGGGCGGATCTCGCGAGCGACACCGACCGGGCCAAGGCGCGCATGACCTCGGCCATCGGCCAGGGCGAGATGCCGACCCTGCCGGACCTGCTGTTGGATCGCGCCCCCGGGCGCTCGAAGGAGACCGAGATCACCATGTTCCTGAATTACGCCGGGCTCGGCTTCCAGTTCGCCGCCACCGGCGCGGTCATACTGGAAAAGGCCAAGGCCCTGGGCCTGGGCCGGGAGATTCCCACCGACTGGCTGACCAGCGCGCTGCCCTCCTGACCCGGCCATCGGCACGGCCAGCGCGGCAAGGACCCGAGAGAAAGGGGGAGAGTTTGGAAACCGTACACCTCGACATCGCCGGTCAGCCCATGGACATGATCATCGACGCCCCGCCCGGCGCCGGCCCCCACGCGGCGGTCCTATTGATGTTCCATCGCGGCGGCTTCGACGATTTCACCATGGGCCGGATCGAGGCCCTCAAAGAGGGCGGCTATCTCGTCGGCGCGCCCGATTTCTATCATCGCTGTCCCAACGGCTTTTCGGGGGGAGACTGCAAGCAGTTCCTCAAGGACTCGGAAGTCGTCGCCGAGATCAAGGCCGCGGCGGAGCACTTGCGCGCCAGGGCCGACGTGGACGCAAGCCGCCTGTTCATCCTCGGCCACTGCATGGGTGGCCGGATGTCGCTGATGGGCGCGGCCCGGGTGCCGGTGTTCCGCGGCTGCGTCGTGTTCTATGGCGGCGGGATGTTCCTGTCCTGGGGGGACGAGGGGGAAGCGCCCTTCGAATGGATCGACGCCATCCGCTGCCCGGTGATCGGCTTCTTCGGCGACAAGGACGTCAACCCCTCGCCCGAAGACGTCGACAGGATCGATGACCGCCTGACCGCTTCGGGCGTGGCCCACAGCTTTCACCGCTACCCCGATGTCGGCCATGGCTTCCAGAACCCGGCCCATGACGCGCCCGAGACCCGGGCGGCGTCCGCCGACGCCTGGGCCAAGACGCTCGATTTCCTGTCGACGGCCTAGGGCGCCGTCACCGGGCGTTCACGGCACCACCAGCTTACGGTAGAGGTGCCATGTCGCATGGCCCAAGACCGGCAACACGACGGCCAGGCCGATCAACAGCAGGGCCGCGCCGACCGCCAACAGGGCCACGACGATCCCGCCCCAGACGGCCATCATCAGCGCGTTGGAGGCGACCGCCCGGATCGAGGTGGTGATCGCGGTCAGGGCGCTCGCCTGTCGGTCGAGCAACAGCGGGAAGGCGACCACCGAAACGGCCAGGGCGGTGACGGCGAACATGAACCCGACAAGGGTGCCGTAGAAGATCAGCGCGCCGCCGTGCCGGGTCGTCAGCACCTGGGTCACGAAGTCGGCGATGGAGTCCGGCTGGGACGAGCCGAATAGGCCGAAATAGATCAGCTGCGCCACGTAAAGCCAGGCGACGTAGAGGATCATCATCAGCAACGAAAGCGCGACGATCGGCGCGAATCTGGACGAGTGGATGAAATCGAACGCCGATCTCCAGGAGAGATCGAGCCCGCGTTCGCGCCGGCGGCTCATTTCGAAAAGACCGACGGCGAACATGGGGCCGAGAAGCGTAAAACCGGTGACCACGGGAAACGCGAGGTGCAGCAGATCCTCGCCGGTAACGAACAGTGTCAGGAGCAGAGCGAAAAGCGGGTAGATCACGCACAAGAACACGACATGGCTGGGTTTGGTCTTGAAATCGTCGAAGCCTTCCTTGAGCGCCTGCCAGAGATCGTTCACGCCAATGGTGCGGATTTCAATCTCGTTTGCCGTGACTAAATCATCCCTAAAGGTTCTTTCTTGGGCCATGGAGAAACCCTCCTTGTCAAAGAGTTACAAAGGCCAAGCGTGAAGGATCGGGAACCGTCCATGCCGCACGCTGGCCTGCCATGTCGTGTTCCCTGGGGTGAAAATATACGACCAAATACCCGCCCGTGTCGCCTGATCTTCGCATCCCCCGCGCCGGTGGGCGCCCTTGCGGATGTCGCCGGGGCGCCGGCTAAGAGCCTTCAGGCGGCGATTTTCGGCCGTTCGCCCTTGAGCATGATGCGGTGCAGATAGCGCAGCCTGGCGGGATCGAAATCGAAGGTCGCCTGATGAAGGGCGCATCGGTTGTCCCAGATCAGCACGTCCCCCGGCCGCCAGCGGTGGGAATACTGGAACCGGGCCTGGTCGCAATGGGCATAGAGCCGGTCCAGCAAGGCATCGCCCTCCGCCTGGTCCATGCCTTCGACCGCATCGCAGCGCATGGGGTTGAGATAGAGGGCGGCGCGCCCGGTCTCCGGATGCTCGCGCACCAGCGGTTGCCAGCACCCCGACGAGCCCTCCTCCTCCGCGGCCGTCCGCGTCAGCAGCCTGCGCGGCGCCCGACGCGACAGGTAGGCATGAAAGGCCCGCCTGCCGCGGATCGCTTCCTTGGCGGCGTCATCGAGCGCCTCATAGGCGAGGTAAAGGTTGGTGAATTCGGTATTGCCGCCGGCCTCGGGCACCTCGATGGCATAAAGCACCGTGGCCTTGGGCGGGCGCTCGAGATTGGAATGGTCGGTATGCCAGGAGCCGCCCCGCATCAGGGGCGCCTCGTCGCCGGTCCGCCGGTCGACGGCACGGTTGGTCAATTCCTCGATCGCGTCGAAACCCGGCAGGCGATAGGTGGCGGTCACCGGCGGCATCGGCTGGCCCAGATTGCGAACCGCGGCGAGAAAGTCTTCCGGCCGCGCGAAGGATTGCCCGCGAAAACAGAGGACCACGTTCTCGCCGAAGGCGCTCGTGACCGCGGCGCGCGTGGCGGGGTCCAGCCTGCGGGCCAGATCAAGGCCCGAGATCTCGGCTCCGAAGGGCCCGTTGAGGGACTTGATCTCCATCTTGCGCTCTCCGCCTCGTGCTGCGTGGGTCGTCCTCGGACCGGGCCCGCTCAGGACGGATCGGCCGGGACGTCCTCGTGCACCTGGCCGCCGCGCATGAGCTTTGCGGCGGTCCGCGCGGTCTGGGCGATCGAGCGCGTGGTCGGCGCATGGGCCGCCAGGTACCGGGTCACCCCGATCAGGATATGCCGGCCGGGGGCGGCCCCCTCCCATTCGCGGAACTGCCGCACGCCCGCCTCGAGCGACTGGTAGGCATGAAAGCCCGCGTCTTCCCGCAGCAAGGCCCGGCCCAGGGTGGCGATCAGGGCGTCGGCGGGATTGCCGTCCCTGAGGTAGCGGGCGACAATGCGGGCCGAGAGGTCGACCTGGCGGGGCCGGTCGAAGGCGTCCAGCAGGGCGGCGCGCAGCCCCGCGCCGTCCTCGGGCAGCCCGTCGAGGGAATCGTCGCCCTCGCCCGGGATCGGCGCCGGCGGGATGTTGAGATAGCGGCACAGGTAGACCGCCATGGCGCCGTGGAAGACGCCTCGGACGGCGGCGACATAGCCCTCGCCCGAGGACGGCGCGTCGATGCGCTTGAGCGCCTGGTGTACGGCGTTGCAATAGGTGAAGGCGTGGTGGGCGGTCTCCCAGTCGGAATGCTCGTTGGCCTCGCCGAAGCGGGCGAGGCGCAAGGCCGCGGCATAGGCCAGGGCGCGGCCGAGATCGGCCGGCTGGGCGCCGGCGCCGATCGCCGACTTGAGCGCGCCCACCACCGCCCGCGCATCGTCGGCGAGCAGATCGTGGGCGAGGCTTTCGTGGCCGTCCCAGGGGCCATCGGCGGCCCCCGCGAACAGGCCGGGCAGCTCGGGAGCGGTCTCCTCCAGCAGGGCGATGAGATCGACCGGCTGGCGCCAGGCGGTGGATTCGCCCGCGCTGCGCGCCGTGACCGTGCCCTCGACGACGGAGGGAAGCACTTGGGCGGCGTGCTCCCAGCCGATGAGGTCGAGGCATTCGAACGCCTTGTTGATGAAATCGAGGGCGTGCCCGCCATCGGCGAAGGCCCGGTCGGTCTCGGCCGCAAACAGGATGTCGGCAAGGCTTGCGGGCGGCGCCCCGGCGGCGATAGCGGTCAGCAAGGTGCGCTCCGCCGCCTCGCGGTGGCGCACTGCTGCCCAGTGCCCGAACCATCGCTTGAGGGTCGGCAAATCGGGGGCGCTCGTAAGCGGGGAGCGCTCGCGCCTCGGCGCCTCGTCGGCGCAGTCGTTGGCCACCCGGCGGGCGCCGTGATAGAGCGCGACATAGACCTCCTCGGCGCCGAGGTCGGGCACCAGGTTGCCGAGCGCCGTCAGGATGGTGAAGCCGGAGCTCCAGCCGTCGCGATTATAGACGCCGAACAGCGCGGCCTGGCAGAGGATGTCGGCGGGCTTAGCGCCCGCCTCGAGCAGGCCGAACACCGACTTGGCGATGACCAGCCCGATGCGATGGGACAGGCCGTCGGCGAGACGGTGGGCATGGTGGCCGCGCGCATCGCCGATGGCGAAGGTGGGCTTGACCCAGACCTCGCCGCCGCGCAGCTTCACCGGGCAGGAGGGGACGTCGTCGGCCCACAGGTCGAAGGTGCAGCCGCTGGCGACGTCGAAGCGCGCGTGGTGCCAATGGCAGGTCAGGATGCCGTCTTCGACGGTGCCCTGATCGAGGGGAAAGCCCATATGCGGACAGCGGTTGTCCAACGCGAAGACGCGGCCGCGGTCATGGACCACGAGGATCGGCAGGTGCCGGCCCCGGAGGACGAGCATGCCCTTGGCCTCGAGCTCCTCCAGGGTGCCCGCGAACTGGAATTCGTCGACCGGGTTGTCCATGGGCCAACGTTGCGCCTTCCCGGCGCGACAATCAATAGGCTGTTGTCGGGCGCGCCTCTGCGTATCCGGCCTCGGCCTTCTCGCGGGGCGCGTGGGAACACATAGACTGGATTGGAGCGCAGGACAGGTGGCGGTAGCGGTGGCGCCGGCGGACCGCAACTTCCGTTTACAGCGCGGGCTCCAGAGGCACCGTGGGCTCGACGCCCTCGACCGTCACGCCGCGCTCGATCTCCCGGGCCACCTCGGGGACCAGGGGGCGCTCGCCGCCGGTGCTTATCCACAGCCGCAACAGGTGACGCCTGCGTTCGGGCTCGGGCCAGTCCTCGAACGGGGTCCGCGCATGGACCGTCACGTGGCTCATGCAGTAGGACATGTCACCGGGCTCGAAATCGATGTCGATCGCCAGCTCGTCGGCGATCGCCTGGTACACGTCGATGGCTTCCAGCTGAAGCGGGGTCAGCTCGGGAACGCCCGGCAGGTTCTGCGCGCGGACGATCCCGGTCCGGCTGGCGCCGCGGGCCGAGAAATACCCGTCCTGCACGCTGAAAACGGGTTGGCGGTACCACGGGTCGGACTCGCCGACGGGAATCTCACCGCGGCGCGTCATGTAGAAGTGGAAGGTGAGCGCCTCAGCGAGGTCGGGGCGGCGCGCAAGCATCTCATTGTAAAGGGCGACGGAGCTGCACAGGCGGTGCTGGCCGCCGGACTTGGCGGTCTGCAGGCAGAACAGCCCGGTGATGTCGCTGCGGTCGCAATGAAAGAACAAGCCCTCGTTGGACCGGTAGCCGCGCCCGGTGGCGGTCTTCATGCGCGCCCCTTCGTCCATGACGTGGCCGATGAGATGCCCTTCCCCATTCTGGGAAAACGGACGGCCAAGATGGTTGGAGACCCCCCAAAC
This sequence comes from Alphaproteobacteria bacterium, assembly GCA_033720855.1. Lineage (GTDB taxonomy): Bacteria > Pseudomonadota > Alphaproteobacteria > SMXQ01 > SMXQ01 > SMXQ01. The sequence goes on along the minus strand of JAWWBR010000040.1, from coordinate 19,543 downwards.
GGCAGCGGTGTTCTGGTACGCGGTCCTGCCTTCGATGGGAAGCCCCCGGATCAATGCGAAGCCGCGCCCCTCCATCAGCTCTTTCCTGATGTCGGCCAGCGCGGGCGCCAGCACCGGAAGAGGAAAATCTTCCTCTGCGATATCCTTGATATCGAAACCCCGGGCCTCGACCCGCGCAACGGCATCGAAGATGTCGGCGATTTCGCGCGCAGAGAGACGGTAGACCCAGGCGTCGGTCCCCGCGAGGTCCTGCGGATACCAGCAGCCGGACTCCTCGATGGGTTGCATGAGCCTCGCCGGCTTCCGCTGGCGCGCACTTGGTGTCCACGGGTTCTTCTGCATGGCGGTCATCCCCCAATCGGCCCGAGCGCAAGCCTAGCGCAGTTTCGTCCCGAGACCCACAATTTGCATGCGGACATCAACCTGATCAGGCCAGGCGCGGGGGCATTAACCTCATCTCCGCTTCGGGCCGGAAGCGGTCACAAAATCTGCAGCTGTATTCCCGGTCCCGGCACCCTGGAAAGTGTGTTTGGCATCCCACTGGCGGGCGTTCCGCGCGTCCCCGCGCCTTCCGTGAATTTCCTTCTCTCTCCGGGGTTTTTCGCGGCCGGATCATGGCGCCGGCTGCCCCACGCTTTGGGGCAACCGGCCAACTGCGCTGCGGGTTTCGTTGCGGGCGGTACGGCGGGGCGCCTTTTTGGAGCAAGGCGAGGCCTCGAACCAGGTGAGCATCAAATAGGCTTTCGTTCGCGCCTCTGCGGAAAATTCATCGGCATGGTACTGGAGGTATTTGACCCGCCAGATCAAATTGCGGTCGCATTCGCAGGTCGGCTTGTTGCCGTTTGCGAGATAGCAGAGATCGTGCTTCATGCAGGCGCTGTCGAGGGCATCCACCGCCGCCGGCCATTTGCCGCCATCGAGCGCCGCCATCGGGGGATGGTTGGGACCGCACCAGTTCCCATGAATCACCATATGCATGTCCGATACCCGCTCGGCATCGCCGATGGGCTGTGAAATCGCCGGCGAGGTCGTGACCGCGACGAAATTGCCTGTCGCTGTCATCATGGTGCAGCCGGCGGCCCCCAACACGGCCAATAGCGCGATGATGGGCGGCACAAAGACAAGCAGCGCGGGGCGGTTAATTCTCACCATCCGATCTACTCGCTATTCTGGCCGTGCCGAGCGGCAACGAGACCACGTACCGCGTCACCGTATCCAGCGCGACGACCGGCACCAGGAGGGTCGCGCCGCTGAGCGATTCGGCGCGACGAGAGGGCGGCAGGTCGAAATGAACATAGCCCGTCGCCGGCTTGCCCGGCGTCACCACGCCGTCGGCTATTTCATCCTTCTTCAGGATCAACTTGTACAAATTCGTCTCGGCGGTCTCGGCTTCGATAACACCATAGTTGTGGAAGCCCGCCATCACATTGAAGATCGCCACCACCACGCCCAACGTGCCCCCTGCGCCCCCCGCGTTACCCACCGGCGCGACGCGCGTCTTTCTCTTGGTCATCCGCGCGGCGAGAAGGTCCCCCGGCACCGGTGCGAATGCCCTGCCGTCGGGAAAGACCAGGGCGACCTTGGAGCGGCGGAAAAGCAGGCGGCGGTCGCCCACGCTCCGCACGGCGATGTTCACCGACAGGGCCGCAGAGTTTCGCGTGTTCTCGGCGATGTTCTCCGACGCGAAGTCGGGTGCGTGATGGGAATCGATGAAAACCGCGGCCACTCCGGCATGGCCACGCCCCGGCGCGCCGCCGTCCTTAGGGTGTGCCATGGCGATTTGCGGGGCCGGCCCGCCCGCCGGCCCGCCCGCCTTGCGCCCCCTCCGCCAGTTGGCCGCTTCGGGCACCTCGCTGAAGCTTGCCGCGAGCCGGGCCCCCGCCGTTTCCAAAGCCCGTTCGATGGCATCGGCACGGCGGTCGCCGAACAGCGACTTGATCTTTTCGCCGCTCGCGCCCCGGCCCTCCACGGACCAACCGGCGATCTCCCTGCCGTCGCGGCCGTAGACCGCGAGCCGATAGCGAACATCCGCCCAGTACATCCCGGCCCCGGTGCCGATTTTTTCCAACTTGAAGTGCGTGATCCGGGGCTCGATAACCGCCGCGAGATGGGCAGACGGTTGCGACGCGGTAGGCCGCCGGGAAACTTCTTCCACCCCCTCGAACATGCTGGGCAGAACGTCCTTGAAAAGCGCCACGCTGGCCTTGCCGACGGGAATCGATTCCTCAATGAGGGAGAATTCCTTGGTCTCTCCCGCATTGAAGGAGCGCAGCTCGGGACTGAAATAGACACCCACCGCAGGGGAGAACTTTTCGCCGACGTGATGCTGCGCGATTTTCGGGTTTAGGTCCACCGTCGTCGTGCAGCCGGCCAAAACCACAAGGGCGCCCCAGTGGAGCGCTCGGCGGTGGAACTTCACGACCCGGCTTGGGGCATCGCGGAATCCCATGGGCTGTCCCCCTGCAAGCACCCACCGCGTTCGAAAGGGGTCGGGACTCAACCGGGAACTCATTGCGGAGAGGGGCTTAAGGGAAGTTTATCCCCTAATCGCCCCGGCGGGCCAGGGATAAACTCAGGAACGGAGGAACGGGGACGGATCGCGGTAAACGTCGTGTCCGCCTCGGGTCCGAAGTGTCATTAAGATCACGTCCGCCAATTACTAGAAGCGGATATTGATCCGCCAGCCATCGATGTTAGAGTTTTTAAATCAGGGCCATTCTTCGGGCGGTTCGAGGCGAGCAGTGGCAATGGTTCGACGGCGCTTTTCTTATTGTTTTATCATTGCGGTCTGCGGCCTTGCGTCGTGCTTTGGGCCACCCGCTTATGTTGTCGAAAATCGGACGGTCGACCTTCCCGTGGAAACGTCTATTTCTATCGCGAAGGTATCCCCTGGCATTTCGATCGAGTCCACGAAAGGCGGTGCGCTGCATAACCTTGATAAGGCGTTCTACTTTACCGACCCGCGGCCGCGGGTACTCGTAATCGGTCATGTAGAGGTGCTGGAAGGCGGGAAACCTGTAAATTGGTATGGCGCCCTCGGCTTCGTTGCGGACGGATTCGAGTCCAATCACAGCTGGTGGGATGGTGGCGACGGATTGTATGAGGCGGTGGGATTTGCCTCGGGAGACTGGTTCGCAGGGCATGTCTATGCCGGACACCGGGATTTGAAATTCATCCGGTTTTCAGGCGGCCCCGGGCTTAGGTTTACAGGCTGCGGTTCCAACATCGCCCGCTTCCCAGAGTGGAAAACATCCTTGGACTTGAACGATCCTACCAAGGCTTATTATTTGGGGCACATCCGATACAACGTCACTCCAACTGAGATATCACTACTGCTCGGCGGTCGCTTGGAAGCTACGGTCCGCGACTTAAGCGAGCAACACGAGAAAAAGCTACGTACTCTGGTCGGCGGTCGCGAAATTGAGCGCGCCATGATCCCGAGTTGCCCCGAATGAAGAAGGCAAGGGTTCGGACATCTCGACCCCGCCCACAGCCGGCCGTTCGCGCCTCCAGCTTAATCTTCCTGTTTCAGCCAGGATTTTTGCAGGCTTGACACCAAGGCATCGCAGGCGGCTTTTTCGGGAAAGGCGATCAGCCCCACGGGAATAAGAAAAGCGGCAACTCTTGACGTTCCTATTGAATTCACGTTGATCCTTCCGAATTGAGCACCCCTTTGCAGATCCCACACGACCCCGCTGAGGCGGATTTCCTCCTTTGCGCTTTCGGCCCCCACACAACCCTGGCGGCATGACCCCCAGCCATGCTTTTCCACTTCGTATTCGCTCCGAATAAATATCAGATGTGTAAGGTCCATCGACCGAAGCCGGACGCGCACATCGCGGCGCTCCAAAAGACGGGCGAGTGCGTTTTCGTCTTTGGGTGGATTGTCTCGCTCCAACGGCGGGGACAAGAGTTTCTCTAGTTCATCGGGCGACACCACTTTGAGTTTGGGAACGGCGGATGACAGTGATTTCGCGATGCAGGCAGGCATATTGTACCTGCCGTTCTTCGCAGGGCCGCGCAGCACGGCGACTTTCTTCGCGGGGCTCGCCTTTTCGAAACCACTCACCTGCGTCTTAGTGGTCGAAGGGACGGACACACAGGCCGCTACCAGGCTCAGGGCAAGAAACAGGCTGCAAAAGGGTCTGCCGGCTCGTTTCATTGGGTTGTCCACGTTGCGAAATCGGTTTTTCCTCGTACCACAGCCAAAGCCTGATGTCCGATTTGGGTCATGTGTGGACATTGGCTTGGCACGTGGAGCGCGGGGGCAAAACGCGGTCGAAAGCGCCCTTTGGTCGCGCTACGTTGGAAGGAAAAATGGCGGAGAGGGTGGGATTCGAACCCATCGCGCGCCTCGCGCGCGAACCCTGTAAAGCGTGGGTTCGGGACCACCCGCGATATCGCGATCCGGGGAAATGGCGGAGAGGGTGGGATTCGAACCCATCGCGCGCCTCGCGCGCGAACCCTGTAGAGCGTGGGTTCGGGACCACCCGCGATATCGCGATCCGGGGAAATGGCGGAGAGGGTGGGATTCGAACCCACGAGGCGGTTGCCCGCCCACACGCGTTCCAGGCGTGCGCCTTAAGCCGCTCGGCCACCTCTCCTCGCACCGGCATGTCCAGGTATGGCCCGCCGCCCCAATGGAGCCGCGCGACATGCCCGGGCCGCTCGCGGGGCCGGCGCCCCGCCCCGGCGCCCGGAGCCTATCCGACAATTGTTTAGGATTCAATTTACATCGGGCCGCCCGGCTTGCGCGCCCTTCGCCGCTGGCGTTAAGCTACGCCGTCGCGGACGCGAACCGCCCCGCGGTTCGCCGCCACCGGCGGGGACATAATATGATAACGCGAATAATCGGCGCCCTGCTCATTCTCGCCGCCCTCGTGGCGGCCGGTTTCGAACTGGTGAATTGGATCTCGGCGGGCAGCTACAAGGCCGTCACCCTGGGCGGCATCTGGTTCGCCGTCCATAAGGCCAGCCTGAATGCCGCCCAGGCCGGCATCCAGCGCTATGTCGCGCCGTGGCTTTGGGATCCGGCGATCATGTGGGTCCTGGTCCAGCCCGCCTGGGCCACCCTGGGCGTCCCCGGCGCGCTGCTGCTGTGGCTCGGCCGCCCCCGCAAGAGACGCCGCCGCCGGCGCTTCCGCCGCGATTAGGCCTCAAGCGGCGTCACCGCCCAGGTCATCTCCACGTCGATACCGGCATCCTGGAACAGCTGGCTGACCGGGCAACGGTCGACGGCCAGCGCCTTCAGGCGGTCGATGCGCGTTTCCGGCTCGTCGGTGGCGAACGACACCTCCATGGTGGCGGCGCCGAAGCGCATCACCGGGTCGTTGCCGTCGATGCCGGGAAGGCGGGCGGTGGTGGTCGAACAGACGACGTCGAGGTCCCGCATGGTGAAGCGCATGGCCTCGGCGACGCGGACGATCTGCACCGACTGGCAGGCGGCGAGCGCCGCCGTGAGGGCCTCCAGCGGCCTGGGCGCGGTGCCGCCGCCGCGATTCTCCACCGCCTCGTCGGTATAGATGTCGAAGCCGCTTTCGGTCCTGACCTTGAAATTGACGTTGTCGACCTGGGTCAACTCCACGGTCCGGGTCTTGGCGCCCGTGGCCTCCTTCATCTCGATCCGCATGGTGCCTCCCAGCTGCGTGTTTCCCGGTTTACGCCAAGCTTAGCGCATCCCGCCGCAGGGGCAATCGGTGCCGGCCCGCGAACCGGCCCGGGCGCCCTCAATTGTCGCCGGTCTTGAGCGCCGCGATGAAGGCCGATTGCGGGATTTCCACGTTGCCGATCTCGCGCATGCGCTTCTTGCCCGCCTTCTGCTTCTCCAGGAGCTTGCGCTTGCGGGTGATGTCGCCGCCGTAGCACTTGGCGGTGACGTCCTTGCGCAGCGCCGAAAGCGTCTCCCGGGCGATGATCTTGCCGCCGATGGCGGCCTGGATGGCGACCTTGAACAGCTGGCGCGGGATCAGCTCCTTCAGGCGCTGGCACAGCGCCCGGCCGCGCGTCTCGGCCTGGCTCTCGTGGACCACCATGGAGAGCGAGTCCACCGGCTCGCCGTTGACCAGGATGGCGAGCTTGACCAGCTTGCCCTCGCGGTGGCCCTCGATCTGGTAGTCGAAGCTGGCATAGCCGCGGGAGACGGACTTGAGGCGGTCGTAGAAATCGTAGACCACCTCGTTCAGGGGCAGCCGGTAGACGACCATGGCGCGGTCGCCGGCATAGGTGAGGTCGACCTGCTCGCCGCGGCGTTCCTGGCACAGCGACAGCACCGCGCCGAGGTAGTCGTCGGGCACCATGATGGTGGCCCGGATCCACGGCTCCTCCATGCCCGCGATCTTGACCGGATCGGGCATGTCGGCGGGGTTGTGCAGCTCGATATCGGAGCCGTCGGTGAGGTGCACCCGGTAGACGACGCTGGGCGCGGTGGTGATGAGGTCGAGGTTGAACTCGCGCTCGAGCCGCTCCTGGATGATCTCGAGATGCAGGAGCCCGAGGAAGCCGCAGCGGAAGCCGAAGCCCAGCGCCGCGGAGGTCTCCATCTGATACTCGAAGCTGGCGTCGTTCAGCGCCAGCTTAGCGATGGACTCGCGAAGCTTCTCGAAATCGTCGGCATCGGTCGGGAACAGGCCGCAGAACACCACCGGCTGGCTCGGCTTGAAGCCGGCAAGGGCGGCCGCCGTCGGCTTGCGCTCCTCGGTGATGGTGTCGCCGACGCGGCAGTCGCCGATCGTCTTGATGGAGGCGGCGATGTAGCCGATCGAACCCGGCCCCAGGGCGTCCACCTTGGTCAGCTTGGGCGTGAACACGCCGACCTCGTCGACCTGGTGCACCGCGCCGGTGCCCATCATCTTGACCTTCATGCCCTTGCGGATCTCGCCGTCGATGACGCGGACCAGCACAACGACGCCGAGATAGGCGTCGTACCAGCTGTCGACCAGGAGCGCCTTGAGCGGCGCGCCCGAATCGCCGGCCGGCGGCGGCAGCCGTTCGATCAGGGCGTCGAGCACCTCGTCCACGCCCTCCCCGGTCTTGGCCGAGACGGCGATGGCGCCCTCGGCGTCCAGCCCGACCACGTCGGCGATCTCGCGCTTGACCCGCTCGGGCTCGGCGGCGGGCAGGTCGATCTTGTTCAGGACCGGCACGATCTCGTGATCGGCGTCGATGGCGAGATAGGCGTTGGCCAGCGTCTGGGCCTCGACTCCCTGGCTGGCATCGACCACCAGGAGCGAACCTTCGCAGGCCGCGAGCGAGCGGCTGACCTCATAGGTGAAGTCGACATGCCCGGGCGTGTCCATCAGGTTGAGCTCATAGCGCTCGCCGTTCCTGGCGGTGTACTCCAGGCGCACGGTCTGGGCCTTGATGGTGATGCCGCGCTCGCGCTCGAGCTCCATCGAATCGAGGACCTGGGCGCGCCGCTCGCGGGCGCTCAACCCGCCGCAGGTTTCGATCAGCCGGTCGGCCAGGGTCGACTTGCCGTGGTCGATATGGGCGATGATCGCGAAATTGCGGATATGGGCGAGGTCGGTCATCGTGCGCATCCCCGGGCGGCGTGCGCCCGTGGCCGGGAAGATAGGGCCTCGGCGGGCAAAGCGCAACGCGGGAAGCGCGCCCGCGGAAGCGCCGGGTTGGGCGGTAGGACAGCGCGCGCGCCGGAACCGCAGGGCTCGTATTCAACCAACTGGTTAATTAACCAACTGGTTGAATACGGCTGTTATCGGGCTTGTGCCGCGGCGCGGTCAGCCGCGCAGTTGCGCGCCGACGGCCTTTTCGGCGGCGGCGATGATCTTGGCGCCGACGGCCTCGATCTCGGCGTCGGTCAGGGTCGCCTCACGCGGCTGCAGGGTGACGGCGACGGCGAGCGACACCTTGCCGGCCTCGATCCCCTCCCCGGCATAGACGTCGAACACCTCTGCGTCGGTGATCAAGGCCTTGTCGGCGCCTTTGACCGCGCGCACCAGGGCCTCGGCCTCGACCCCGGCATCGACGACGAAGGCGAAATCCCGGGTCACCGCCTGGAACGGCGAGAGCTCCAGGGCCGGGCGCGCCTTGCCCGCCTTGGCCCGCCCCTCGGGCAGGCTGCCGAGCATCACCTCGAAGCCGACCATGGGGCCGGCGACGTCCATGGCGGCGAGGACGCCGGGATGGATCTCGCCGAAGGCGGCCAGCGTCGTCTTAGGCCCGAGGCGGAGCACCCCGGATCGCCCGGGATGATACCAGGCCGGCGCCTCGGCGACGGTCGCTATCGAGGCCACCGGCGCCCCGCATTCGGCCAGGATGGCCAGCGCATCGGCCTTGGCGTCGAAGGCATCGGCGTCCCGCGCCGCGCCCGCCCAATGGCGCGGCACGGCAAGGCCGGCGCGGATGCCGCCGGCACAGAGCGCCTGGTCCTCGGGCGCGGTCCCGGCATAGACCGGCCCCACCTCGAACAGGCCGAGATCGGGAAAGCCCCGGTCCGCGTTGCGCCCCGCCGCGGCGATCAGCGCCGGCAGGATCGACGGGCGCAGGTCGGTGAGCTCGCTGGAGATCGGGTTGGCGAGGCGGAGGTCGTCGTCGCCGCCGCCGAACAGCCGCGCATGGTCGCCGGCGATGAAGGAGTAGGTCACGGTCTCCATCAACCCGCGGGCGGCGAGCGCACGCTTGGCGAACCCGGTGCGCCGTTGGGTGAGGGTCGCCACCGGCTTGGGCAGCGCGGTCGGGCGCGCCAGCGGCAGGGCGGGGATCTTCCCGTAGCCTTCGATCCTCAGGATTTCCTCGACCAGGTCGGCGGAGCCGGCGATATCGTGGCGCCAGCTCGGCACCGTGACCCTGAGGCCGCCGGCCTCGGGCTGGGCGGCGAAGCCGAGGGCGTCGAGGATCTCCTTGGCCCGGGCCTCGGTGACCTCGAGGCCGCCGCGCTTGGCGACGTCGCCGACGGCGAAGGTGAAGACCTGCACGGGCTCGGGCGCTTCGCCGGCGACGATCAGCTCGCTGGCCTCGCCACCGCAAATATCGAGGATCAGCTGGGTCGCGGCCTCGATGCCGGGCTCGGTCGAGGCCGGGTCGATGCCGCGCTCGAAGCGGTAGCGGGCGTCGGATTCGATGCCGAGCCGGCGCCCGGTGGCGGCGGTGCGGATGGGGTCGAAGATGGCGGCCTCGAGCAGCACGTTGACCGTCCCTTCCGCGCAGCCGGTCGACTCCCCGCCCATCACCCCGCCCAGGGACAAAACCCCGTCCTCATCGGCGATGACGCAGGCGCCGTCGCCGAGGTCGTAGCTGTTGCCGTCCAGCGCGGCCAAGGTTTCCCCCGCCTTCGACAGGCGCACGGTGAGGTTGCCGGCGACGGTGTCGGCGTCGAACACGTGCAGCGGGCGGCAGCGGTCGATGGTGAAGTAATTGGTGATATCGACCAGCGCCGAGATCGGCCTGAGCCCCACCGCCAGCAGCTTCTCCCTGAGCCAGGCGGGGCTCTCGACGTTCTTGACGCCGCGCAGGTAACGGCCGATGAAATGCGGACAGGCCGCCCCATCGCCCTCCGGGAAATCGAGGGCAATGCCGATCGGGCTCTTGAACCCGCCCTTGACCGTGGCCGGCATCAGCGGCTTCAGGGCGCCGATCCCCGCCGCCGCCAGGTCGCGGGCGATGCCGTGCACCCCGAGGCAGTCGCCGCGGTTGGGGGTGATGGCGATGTCGATGACGGGATCGCTGAGGCCGAGCGCATCGGCGGCCGAACTGCCGGGCGCGGCCTCGGTCTCGAGCTCGATGATGCCGGAATGGTCGTCGCCGAGCTCGAGCTCCCGCGCCGAACACATCATCCCCGACGATTCGACGCCGCGGATCTTGGCCGTCTTGAGATCGATCCCGGTGCCGGGGATGTGGGTTCCGGCGGGGGCGAAGACGCCGGTCAATCCAGCCCGGGCATTGGGCGCGCCGCACACCACCTGGACCTCTTCGCGGCCGTTGTCGATGACGCAGACCTTGAGCTTGTCGGCGTCCGGGTGGGGCTCGGCGGTCTTGATCCTGGCCACCACGAAGTCCTGGAGCTCGGCGGCGCGGTCGTGCACGCCCTCGACCTCGAGGCCCAGCGCCGTCAGCGCATCGCTGACCTCGCCCAGGGGCGCCTTGGTCTCCAGGTGTTCCCTGAGCCAGCCGAGGGTGAACTTCATCGCGCAAGGCCCCCCACCAGGCTCGGCTGGTCGAGCGCGGCGAAGCCGTAATGCCTGAGCCAGCGGAGGTCGGATTCGAAGAAGGTGCGCAAATCGGGGATGCCGTATTTCAGCATCGCCACGCGCTCGATGCCGAGGCCGAAGGCGAAGCCCTGCCATTCCTCGGCGTCGAGCCCGCAATTGGCGAGCACGTTGGGATGGACCATGCCGGCGCCGAGGATCTCGAGCCAGTCGTCGCCGGCGCCGATGCGCAGCTCGCCGTCCGCCCGCGAACAGCCGATATCGACCTCGCAGCTCGGCTCGGTGAAGGGGAAGTAGCTCGGCCGGAAGCGGAGCGGCAGGTCGTCGACCTCGAAATAGGCGCGGCAGAAATCCTCGAGGCAGCCCTTGAGATGGCCCATATGGGTGGATTTGTCGATCACCAGGCCTTCGATCTGGTGAAACATCGGCGTATGGGTGATGTCGGAATCGCAGCGGTAGGTGCGCCCGGGGGCGACGATGCGGTGGGGTGGCGGCGTCGCCATCATGGTGCGGATCTGCACCGGCGAGGTATGGGTGCGCAAGAGCTTGGCCGCGCCCGCCTCGTCGGCCGGCAGGTAGAAGGTATCGTGCATCTGCCGGGCCGGATGCTCTTCGGGGATGTTGAGCGCCGTGAAATTGTGGAAATCGTCCTCGATGTCGGGCCCCTCGGCGACGATGAACCCCATTTCGCCGAAGATCGCCATCAGCTCGTCCATGGTCTGGCTGATGGGATGAAGGCAGCCCGTGGCCTCGGGCCTGGGCGGCAAGGTGACGTCGATGCGCTCCTGGGCCAGCCGCGCGGTCAGGTCGGCGGCCTCCAGTTCCGCCTTGCGCGCCTCGATGGCTTCGCCGACGGCGAGTTTGACCGCGTTGTTGGCCTGGCCCTGGGTCTTGCGCTCCTCGGGCGGCAGCGATCCCAGCGCCTTCATCAGCTGGGTGATGGCGCCGTTCTGGCCGAGCGCCCGCACCCGGACCTCCTCGAGCGCGGCGAGATCGGCGGCCGAGGCCACCTCGGACAGCAATTCGTCCTTCAGTTTTTCCGGTGTTTCGAGATCGGCCATCAGGCCCGTGTGCTCCTGGTCATTGGATTTTCACCGTTTGATATAGCAAAAGGGGCTGCGAACACAGCCCCTTCCTGAGATCCCCTTTTGAGATCGGCGCCTGGGGCGCGGCTCACGCTGCCTTGGTCAGGGCCGCGCGGGCCTGTTCGACGATGGCGGTAAAGGCGGCCGGATCGCGCGCGGCGATATCCGCCAGCACCTTGCGGTCGAGCTCGATGCCGGCCTGCCTGATGCCGTTCATGAGCTCGGAATAGGTCATGCCGTTGAGGCGCGCGCCGGCATTGATGCGGCGGATCCACAGCGAGCGGAACTCGCGCTTGCGCGCCTTGCGGTCGCGATAGGCGTATTGCAGCCCCTTCTCCACCCGCTGCACGGCGGTGCGGTAGCAGTTCTTGGCGCGGCCCCGGTAGCCCGAGGCCATCTTGATCACTTTCTTGTGGCGGGCGCGGCTGGTCACGCCCCGTTTAACTCGCGCCATCGTATTCCCCTACGCTAGATATACGGCAGGAACTTCTTGACGATCTCGGAATCGGACTTTGACAGGATGAAGCCGCGGCGGGCGGCCCGTTTCATCTTGGTCGACCGCTTGCGCAGATTATGGCGCTTGTAAGCGAAATTCGCGCGCACCTTGCCGCCGCCGGTGCTCCTGAAGCGCTTTTTGGCACCGCTCTTGGATTTCAGTTTCGGCATGGCTACGGGCCTTCCCAAATCGATCGTCGGACACTGCAAATTGAGGCCGGACCGACGGGCCCGGCAGAGCGCATGCTTATAGCGGGGAAGTCCCCCAATTGCAAGGGGGTGGGGGCCTTCTTGAAGGATCGCCGCCGGCGACCCGAAAGCCGCGGTCCGCGGCCCCTAGCGCGGCGCCACCACCATCACCATCTGGCGGCCCTCCATCTTCGGCACCGCCTCGACCTTGGCCTTTTCCTCGATCTCGTCGCGGACCCTTTCGAGCATCTGCATGCCGAGCTCCTGGTGCAGGAACTCCCGGCCGCGGAAGCGGATGGTGACCTTGACCTTGTCGCCTTCGTCGAGGAACTTGTTGATGGCCCGCATCTTCACGTCGTAATCGTGGCGCTCGATACTGGGGCGCATCTTGATTTCCTTGACGTCGATGGTCTTCTGCTTCTTGCGTGCCTCGCTCGCCTTTTTCTGCGCCTGGTACTTGTACTTGCCGTAGTCCAGGATCTTGCAGACCGGCGGGTCGGAATTGGGGGCGATCTCTACCAGATCGAGGGACGCCGCATCGGCTTTGTCGAGGGCATCGGCGACGCTCATGACACCGAGCATTTCGCCGCTTTCATCAACCACGCGAACGCTATCGGCAACGATGTCTTCGTTCACGCGGGGACCGCCCTTCTTGGGGGGCGGGCCTTGCAGGGGTCGTCTAGCTATGGATCCATCTCCATCGTCAGTTCGCAAGCATTGCCGGCCGCAGGCACCGTCCAACGGCACCGCCACATCGAAGCTGCCGGCGGTGTGAATATTTAGTCGAATATGGTTTATGGATGGTTATTCACCGGCTGCATTCGAATGCGGCACGCGGGCCTCACGGGCAAGTGTATCGCGCGCGTCATCGAGCGCAAGAACTTCTTGGGCCTTGGAGCCCAGCCGGCGCACCGCGACCGTGCGGTTTTCCGTCTCGCGCTTGCCGATGGCAAGGATTACCGGCACTTTGGCGACCGAATGTTCGCGCACCTTGTAGCCGATTTTTTCGTTGCTGAGGTCGAGCTCGCACCTAAGGCCGGCCGCGCCGAGCACTTCGGCCACCTCGCGCGCATAGGCGTCGCCATCCGACGTTATGGTGGCGATCACCGCCTGGACCGGCGCCAGCCACAGCGGAAAGGCGCCGGCATATTCCTCGATCAGGATGCCGATGAAGCGCTCCAGCGAACCGAGGATGGCGCGGTGCAGCATCACCGGCCGATGGCGCCCGCCGTCTTCCCCGACGTAAGACGCATCGAGCCGTTCGGGCAGCACGAAATCGACCTGCAGGGTGCCGCATTGCCATTCGCGGCCGATGGCGTCGCGCAGCACGAACTCCAGTTTCGGCCCGTAGAACGCGCCCTCTCCGGGGTTGAGGATGGTCTCGAGCCCGGTCGCCTCGACCGCCTCGCGCAGCGAGCCCTCGGCCTTGTCCCAGATGGCGTCCTCTCCGGCCCGGACCTCGGGCCGGTCGGAGAATTTGACGACCACGTCGGTGAAGCCGAAATCGCCGTAGACCGATAGCAGGAGGTCGCAGAAATCCTTGGTCTCCGAGGTGATCTGATCCTCGGTGCAGAAGATGTGGGCATCGTCCTGGGTGAAGGCGCGCACCCGCATCAACCCGTGCAGCGCGCCCGACGGCTCGTAGCGATGACAGGAGCCGAACTCGGCCATGCGCAGCGGCAGGTCGCGGTAGCTCTTGATGCCCTGGCGGAAGATCTGCACGTGGCAGGGACAGTTCATCGGCTTGATCGCGAGCACCCGGTTGGCGCCCTCCTGCTCGGCCGCCCCCTCGGCCCGCGGGGTGGCAGTGAACATGGCGTCGCCGAACTTCTCCCAATGGCCCGACGCCTCCCACAGCGCGCGGTCCACCAGCATCGGGGTCTTGACCTCGACATAGCCGGCGCGGTCGAGCCGGGCGCGGATGTAGTCCTCCACCGTGCGGTAGAGGCACCAGCCCTTGGGATGCCAGAAGGTCGAACCCACCGCCTCCTCCTGCATGTGAAACAGGCACATCTCGCGGCCGATGCGGCGGTGGTCGCGGCGCTCCGCCTCCTCGAGGCGGTGGAGATAGGCCTTGAGCGCCTTCTCGTCGGCCCAGGCGGTGCCGTAGATGCGCTGCAGCATCTCGTTGCGCGAATCGCCGCGCCAGTAGGCGCCGGCCAGCTTCATCAGCTTGAACGCCTTGCCCAGCCGCCCGGTGGAGGGCAGGTGGGGCCCGCGGCAAAGGTCGACGAAATCGCCCTGGCGATAGAGGGTCACCTCCTCGTCGGCGGGTAGGGCCTCGATGATCTCCGCCTTGTAATGCTCGCCCTGGTCCTTGAAGAACTGGATCGCGGCGCTGCGGTCCCAGACCTCGCGGGTGATCTCCTCGTCGCGATCGACGATCTCGCGCATGCGCGCCTCGATCTTTTCCAGGTCGTCGAGGCTGAAGGGCTCCTTGCGCGCGAAATCGTAGTAGAAGCCGTCCTCGATGGCGGGGCCGATGGTCACCTGCACGTCGGGGTAGAGCTCCTTGACCGCCTCGGCCATGACATGGGCGGCGTCGTGGCGCAGCAGCTCGAGGGCGTCCTCGCTCTTGGCGGTGATGATCTCCACCGCGGCATCGTCCTCGATGGCGCGTGTCAGGTCCCAAGGGGCCCCGTCGACCTTGACCGCGAGCGCCGCCTTGGCCAGCCCGGGCCCGATATCGGCGGCGATGTCCGCGCCGCTCACGCCCTTGGGCAGGGTCTTGGCGGATCCGTCGGGAAGGGTGATGGTGATCTCGGCCATGTCCGGTCTGGTCGTCATCGGCTTTGGGCGGGGCGCCGGCTGGAATCGCCGCCCGCGCCCGCATTTTCGCGCTGGGAGAGTACTTTGGTTAATCCCACTGTCAAGCACGGGGTGATTAGGCTCTGGCCGTTAAGGACCGATTAACGCGGGCCGGGCCGGACCGCGGCCGCGCAGAGACGGCCCGTCCCCGCGGCGACCGTCGTCAGGCGCTTCCAGCGGGCCGTGCAAACCCGGCGGGGGCGCCGGCCCTGGGCCGGGCCGGGCGGCCGGGGGCCTAGCCGACGCCGCCATAGGCGATGCCGGACAGCGCGGCGATGTCCTTCTTCCAGGTCACCAGATCGTCGCGGGTGAACTGGTTGAGATGGGTATGGCCGCAGGCCCGGGCGAGGGTCTTCATCAGTTCGACCGAGGTCTCGAGGAAGCGGGCGAGCTGCGCCGCCGACTTGTCGACGACGAGGCGCGAGGCCAGGTGGGGCTTCTGGCTGGCGATGCCGACCGGGCAATTGTTGGTGTGGCAGGCCCGCATGCCCAGGCATCCGATCGCCTGCAGGGCGGCGTTGGAGAGCGCGACGGCATCGGCGCCGAGCGCCAGCGCCTTGATGAAATCGGCCGGCTTGCGCAGGCCGCCGGTGATCGCCAGGGTCACGTCATCGGCGTCCGAGCGGTCGAGATGGCGGCGGGCGCGCGCCAAGGCCGGCATCGTCGGCACCGAGATATTGTCGCGGAAGATCAGCGGCGCCGCCCCGGTGCCGCCGCCGCGGCCGTCGAGGATGATGTAATCGACGCCGACCTCGAGCGCCGCGTCGATATCCTTCTCGATATGCTGGGCCGAGAGCTTGTAGCCGATCGGGATGCCGCCGGTCTCGTCGCGGACCCGGTCGGCGAAGTCGCGGATCTGGGCGGGCGTGGTCCAGTCGGGGAACCGGGCCGGTGATACCGCCGGCTCGCCCTCCTCGACGTCCCGCACCTCGGCGATCTTGCCCCGGACCTTGTCGCCGGGCAGATGGCCGCCGGTGCCGGTCTTGGCCCCCTGCCCGCCCTTGAAATGAAACCCCTGGACGCCCTTGAGCTTGTCCATGGAGAAGCCGAACCGCGCGGAAGCCAGTTCATAGAAATAGCGCGAGTTCTCGGCCTGCTCCTCGGGCAGCATGCCGCCCTCGCCCGAGCAGATGCCGGTGCCGGCCATCTCCGCGCCGCGCGCCAGCGCCACCTTGGCCGGCTCGGACAGGGCGCCGAAGCTCATGTCGGAGACGAACAGGGGAATCTCGAGCCGGAGGGGCTTCTGGGCGCTTTTGCCGAAGGTGACGTCGGTTCCGACCTCGACGTCGTCGAGCTGCGGCGGTCGGTGCAGCTGCGCGGTCAGCACCTGGACGTCGTCCCAACTGGGCAATTCGCCCCGGGGCACGCCCATCGCCGCGACCACCCCGTGTTTCCCGGTCTTGTCCAGCCCGTCGCGGGCATAGCCCTGGATCAGGTCGACATGGGGTTCGTCCTCGGACCCGGTGGGGTCGGCGTAAAGGCCGAGATAGGCATCGCGGTCATAGGGCTGGGGGTGGTCCTTTTCCCAGGCGGCGATCTCGTCTTCATCGACCAGAACCTCGCCGTCCTCCACCCAGGCCTGGAACTTGGCCAGCGCCTCGTCGTTGTCATAGGCGCTGATGCCGGTATCCAGGCGGTAGTCCCAGTCGTGGACGCCGCAGATCAGGTCGTCGCCCCTGACGTAGCCGTCGGCCATGAGCGCGCCGCGATGGAGACAGCGTCCGTAGAGGACCGATACGCTGTCGTCGTAACGCACCACCACCAGATCGACGTTACCGACCAAAGCGTAGGCCGGCTTGCGGTCCTCCAATTCGTCCCATTTCTTGATAACGATCTTGTTCATGTCGAGCTTTCCGTTGTGCCTGGGAATGCGTGGCTGGCCGGCCATGAGGCCGCACATAGGGGTACTACGGCCGAACCCGCGATCGGGATCACCGGCGGCGTCCCGACGGCACCTCGCGTTTTGCAGCGGCCAACAAAAGAGCGGCGCCCGGCACCGGCGCGGCGTATTCTTGGCGCGGCAGGGCCGGGGTGATGCCGATCGCAGATCGCAGCCAGAATATAGGAGAGACCATGTCGGAGCACAGGGAAACGCGCCATCGGGCGCCGCCCGGGCGGGAGACCGAGGTGACGCTCGGCGGGCGCCCGCACGCCGCCTATCGCGCGGTCCATCACAGCGGCACGGGGCCGGGCATCCTCCTGCTCGCCGACGAGGCGGGGCTGGATGCCGGGATCAAGGCGCGCGCCGATCTCTTCGGCGAAGAGGGCTATTCCGTCCTGGCGCTCGCGAGCGACCTGGGTTTGGGCGAAATCGCCGAGGCCGCGGACGCCCTCGCCGCGCAGCCCGAAACCGAGGGCGGGCTCGCCGTCATCGGCCATGGCCCGGGCGGAACCCTGGCCTGCCGCGCCGTGGCGGACGGGCGCTTCGCCGCGGCCGTCGCGTTCGATGCGCCCGAGCTTGCCGAGGACGCCGCCATCCTCGATGGCGCGGCGTGCCCCGTGGTTCTGCAATTCGGCACCGAAGGCGCGCCCGAGGCGGCGGCGGCGGCCGCGGAGCTCAAGGCGGCGCTCAAGCGCACCGACGGCTCCCGCGTCCTCGCCTGGCCCGAAGCGGGGCCGGGCTTCGCCATCCCCGAGCGGCCGAGCTTCAACAAGCTGGCCGACAGCCTGGCCCATAGCCGCACGCTCGAACTGGTGCGCCGCGTGCTCGGGCCCTATTACGATTTCGTCGAGCTCTTCGCCCAGCACACCCATCACGAGTTCACCACCCGCGACGTCGATGCCGCCATGGCGACGATGATCGACGAGCCCTATGTCAACCACGTGCCGACCCTGGCCGGCGGCGTCGGCCATGACATGCTGAAACGGTTCTACAAGTACCATTTCGTCGATCAGAACGCCGGCGGCCGCGACCGGACGCGGATTTCCTATACCCTCGGCCCCGACCGGCTGGTGCTCGAGAGCTACACCAAGTTCCGCCACGACGCCGTCATCGACCGCTATTTTCCCGGCATCGCGCCGACCGGCAAGGTGGTCGAGATCGCCACCGTGATCATCGTCAAGTTCCGCGGCGACAAGGTCTGCCACGAGCATCTGTATTGGGACCAGGGATCGGCGCTGAAGCAGATCGGCGTGCTCGACGCCGAGGGGCTGCCGCTCGCCGGGCCCGAAGCGGCGCGCAAGGTGCTGGACGAGACCCGGCCATCGAACGTCTTCATGGAAGAGGCCTGGGCGACCAGCGAGGGAAAGCCGCTCTAGGGGCGGCTCCACAGCACCCCGGCGCGCCCCGGACGAGATCGAGATGCACGCGCAGCACAGCCTGATCGAGATCCTGGCGCAGGCCATGATCGCCTTCCTGTTCCTCTATCGCGGCATCGGCGCCATCCCCCGCTTCGATCGCCACAAGGCGCGGCTGGCCGCGAAGTCGGTTCCCGCCGCGGGGCTTGTGCTGGCCTGCGGATTGGGGCTGATGCTGGGCGGTGCGACCCTGGTGCTGCTCGACATATTCGCCGCCCTGGGCGCGGCCATGCTGATCGTCTTCACCATCGCCGCCAGCGTGATCTATCACGATTTCTGGTCGGTCGGGGATGCCGACAGGCGCCGGCGCGAGGCCACCCGCTTCGCCTACAACGTCGCGGTGATCGGCGGCCTGCTGCTGGTGGCGTTCTGAGCCCGGCCCGAAACCTCAGCGCAGGGCCTCAACGCAAGCGAAGTGCCGCGCGCACCCGATCGACGTCGAGCCCGGCAAGATCGTCCTCCTGCAGCACGGTGACGGTCTCGGCCGCTTGGCCCGGCGGCGGCGCAATCGCGCCCGGCCCCTCGTAGGGCCCGCGGGGACGGTTCAGGACCGGCGAGGAGGCGGCCGAGAAGAGGGAGAGGCAGGGGCAGCCCATGACCGCGATCAGGTGCATGGGGCCGGTGTCGTTGCCGATGGCGGCCGCCGCCCCGCGGGCCAGGGCCATGACCTCGAGGATCGGCGAATCGCCGCACAGGTTGACGGCTTCGGGCGCCGCGGCGGCGACGGTGGCGCAGGCTTCCGCCTCGTCCTCGGTCCCCACCACCACCGGCGTGACGCCGTCGCCGGCAAGCCCACGGGCCAATTCGCCGTAGCGCTCGGCCGGCCAGCGCTTCTCCGGATGCGCCGGCGAGCCGCCCGGCACCAGCAGCACATAGGGCGCGCCGGCGGCCACGAATCCGTGGCGCGAGACGTCGGCATCGGCCCAGGCGAGATCGAGCGGCGGATAGTCGCCGAGACCGATGCCGGCGATGGCGAGCTGGTCGGCTTGCCGCTCCAGGGTGTGCTTGGCGGTGCGGTCGGGCGCGTCGTGGCGGTGGGAGCAGCCGCGCACGATGCCCGACCATTCCGGCTTGCGCCGGGCGAAGGGAAAGCCCATGAGGCGGAAATAGTGTCCGGTGCGATCGGCGGTCTGCAGATCGTAGACGCGGTCGAAGCGGCCTCCGTTGAGCCAGCGGGCAAGCGCCAGCCAGGCGCGCCATTGAAAAACCTTGGGCCGGGAATCGAGCCAGATTTCGTCGAACAGGCCGCAGGCATCGGCCAAGGGCCTGAGGGAGCGGATGGTCAGCAGGCTGATGCGGGCATCGCGGTGATGGGCGCGGATCGCCGTCATGGCGCGGTAGCTCAGAATGAAGTCGCCGAGTGCCCCCAGCTTGATCACCAGGATCCGGTCCAGGGGCTCAGGCCGCGGCACCTTCCCCCGCGCCGGCGCCGAACAGCACGTCCTCGTACACCGCGAGCGTTTCGGCGCACATCCGTTCATTGGCGAATTCGGCACGGATCCAGCG
>JAWWBR010000039.1:0-25997 GCA_033720855.1 Alphaproteobacteria bacterium | reverse complement strand
TGTACGGCACACCCTCTGCCGCCATGCCGTACACCGTCGGCGTGACGATGCGCTCCATGATGTCGGCTTCGAGGGCTTCGGTGAGCGCCGGGGCGGGTGAATAGGCGCCCATGCCACCGGGATTGGGGCCGGTGTCGCCGTCGCCGACGCGCTTGTGGTCCTGGGCCGAGGCGAGCGGCAGGGCGGTTGCGCCGTCGACCAGCGCAAAGAAGCTCGCCTCCTCGCCGCCGAGCCATTCCTCGATCACCACCTCCGCCCCGGCGACGCCGAAGCGGTTGCCCTCGAGCATGTCGCGGACCGCCTCCTCGGCCTCGGCCCGGGTCTCGGCCATGATCACGCCCTTGCCGGCGGCGAGCCCGTCGGCCTTGACGACGATGGGCGCGCCGACGGTCTCAAGGTAGGCAAGCGCCGCGTCGGTCTCCGAGAAGCGGCCATAGGCGGCGGTCGGGATCGCGTATTTCGCGCAGATGTCCTTGGTGAAGCCCTTGGAGCCTTCGAGCCGGGCGGCGGCCGCCGACGGACCGAAGGCCTTGATCCCGTCCGCGGCAAGCGTATCGGCGAGGCCCGCCACCAGCGGCGCCTCGGGGCCGATGACCACCAGGTCGATGGCGTTCTGCCGGGCGAAGGCGCGGATGCCGTCGATGTCGTCGGCGGCGATGTCGACGCACTCGGCCTCCTCGGCGATGCCGGCGTTGCCCGGTGCCGCAAACAGCGCGTCGACCAGGGACGAGGCGGCAAGCGCCCAGGTGAGCGCGTGCTCGCGGCCGCCCGAACCGATGACCAGGACCTTCATGACCCCTCCCGTGTTCTTCGCCCTTGGCGGGTTTCGGGGGCTTATGTACCATGAAATGGCAACTGCCAGAGGTTTTCATGAGCGATCCCCTGCCCCCCGGCGGAGAGGCCGGCGGGCTTGCCAATCTGCCGATCTTCTCGGTCAGCGAGATCTCCGCCGCGATCAAGCGGACCATGGAGGATACCTTTTCGCGGGTGCGCATCCGCGGCGAGGTCTCGGGCCTCCGGCGGCCCGGCAGCGGCCACCTCTACATGGACCTCAAGGACGAGGACGGGGTCATCGCCGCGGTGTGCTGGCGCGGGGTGGCGGGCAGGCTGGCGGTGGCGCCCGAGGACGGGCTCGAGATCATCGTCACCGGGCGCATCACCACCTACGGGCCGCAGTCAAAATACCAGGTGGTGATCGAGGACGTGGAGCTTGCCGGCGAGGGGGCGCTGCTCAAGCTGATCGAGGAACGCCGCAAGAAGCTCGCCGCCGAGGGCCTGTTCGACGAGGAACGCAAGCGGGAGCTCCCGTTCCTGCCCGAGGTGATCGGCGTCGTCACCTCGCCCACCGGTGCGGTGATCCGCGACATCCTCCACCGTCTTTCCGACCGCTTCCCGCGCCACGTGGTGATCTGGCCCGCCCTGGTCCAGGGCAAGGAGGCGCCGGCGCAGGTCGCGGCGGGCATCCGCGGCTTCAACGCGCTCGCCCCGGGCGGTCCGGTGGCGCGCCCCGACGTCATCATCGTCGCGCGCGGCGGCGGCAGCCTCGAGGACCTGATGGCCTTCAACGAAGAAATCGTGGTGCGCGCCGCGGCAGAGTCCGAGATTCCCCTGATTTCCGCGGTCGGCCACGAGACCGACGTGACCCTGATCGACTTCGCCGCCGATCGGCGCGCGCCGACGCCGAGCGCCGCGGCGGAGATGGCGGTGCCGGTGCGCATGGAACTGGCGGCCCAGGTGGCAAACGATGCCGGCCGCCTCGCTGGCGCCGCCCTGCGCCTGATCGGCGATGCCCACCGGCATCTGGGCCAGCTTTGGCGCGTCGTCGGCGACCCGCGGCGCCTGGTAGAGGAATCGGTCCAGCGCCTGGACGACCGGGGCGAGCGCCTGCGCGGCGCCGGCCAGGCGCTGATGGCCCATGCCCGGGCGCGCTTCGCCGATGCCGCGGCGGGCCTGCGCCCCAGGGCCCTGCAGCTCAGCCTCGGCCACGGCGGCGAGCGCCTTGCCGCCGCGGGCGGCCGGCTCAAGCGCGAGTCGCGCCGGGTGCTGGGCGATCGCGGGGCCAGGCTCGAGCGCCTGGGCGCGCTGCTGGCGAGCTATTCCTACGAGCATACCCTGGCCCGCGGCTTCGCCGTGATCCGCGACGAGGGCGGGCAGGCGGTGATGACGGCGGCGGCGACCAAGCCGGGCATGGCGGTGGAGATCGGCTTCGCCGACGGCGGCGTGCCGGCCACCATCGGCACCAAGGCGGGCGCGCCCCGGCCCAAGCGGCGCGCCAGGCCCAAGGGCGGCGACGAGGGGCAGGGGACGCTGCTGTGAGCACCGCCCCGGCAGCGCGGCTTCGGCGCCGCATCCTGGCGGCGCTTTTTCCGCTCGTCCTCCTGATCCCCGCGGCCGCCGCCGAGCCCGGGACCGGCCCCCGGCTCGAGCTCGAAGGCAAATTCGTCCAGGGCGGCCTGGTGATCGGGCACACGGCGCCGGGCAGCCGCATCACCCTCGATGGCAAAGCGGTCCGGCAGCGCGCCGACGGGCGCTTCCTCATCGGCTTCGGCCGCGACGCCAAGCCCAGCGCCCAATTGCGGGTGCGCGTCAAGGGCGGGGCCGTCATCACCCGGACGCTCGCCATCGCCAAGCGGCGCTATAGGGTCCAGCGCATCACCGGGCTGCCGCCCAAGATGGTGACGCCGCCGGCGAGAGTCCTTGCGCGAATCCGGTCCGAGGCCAGGAAGATCCGCAGCGCGCGGCTCGCCGATACCGACCGGCCGCTCTTCGACTCCGGCTTCATGTGGCCGGCGGTGGGGCGCATTTCCGGGGTCTACGGCAGCCAGCGCATCCTCAACGGCAAGCCGCGCCGGCCCCATTACGGAATCGACATCGCGGTGCCCGAGGGCACGCCGGTGCGCGCGGCGGCGGCGGGGGTCGTGCGGATCGCCGACAAGGACCTCTACTTCACCGGCGGCACGGTGCTGATCGATCACGGTTACGGGCTGAACTCGGTCTATTCGCACCTCGCCACCCTCTCCGTGGCGCCGGGCCAAGCCGTGGCCAAGGGCGAGGTGATCGGCACCGTGGGCGCCACCGGGCGGGCCACCGGCGCCCATCTCGATTGGCGCGTGAACCTGTTCCTTACCCGTCTCGATCCGGCGCTGTTGGTGCCGCCGATGCCGAAACCCCCGCCTCGATGAGGCCGAGAAGCCGCGGTTCGTCGGCGAACGCGGCCTCGACCCCGACCACCAAGACCTGGGCCTGCACGTCTTCAGGCAAGCGCACGTGATCCTTGGCGGTGGTTACGGCGGCGGCGTCGAGCGCGGTGGCGGTGCCCAGCAATTCCTCGATCTCTTCGGCGCCGTAGCGGTGGTGGTCGGCGAAGGCACGGAAGCCCTGCAGATCGACGCCGATCTCCTCCAGGGTGGCGCGGAACTTATCGGGTCGGCCGATGCCGGCGAAGGCGAAGACGCGGCGGCCCTTGAGCTCCGAGGCGGCGGCGTCGGGCGCAAGCCAGGCCTCAAGAACGGGGAGTCCCGGATGGAGGCTCTCGACCCGCGCCGCGAGGCCGGTGCGATCTTCGCCCATGACGATGACCGCCTGGGCCCGGGCGAGGCCGTCGGCAACCGGCTCACGCAAGGGTCCTGCGGGAATGCAGCGGCCGTTGCCGAAGCCGGTTTCCCCGTCGACCACGACCAAGGAGACGTCCTTGACCAGGGCCGGATCCTGGTGGCCGTCGTCGAGGATCAGGTGGTCGCACCCGGCGGCGATCATCAGGGGCACCGCGAGACGGCGCTTCTCGGCCAGCCAGGTGGGCGCGGAGGCGGCCAGCAACAGGGCCTCGTCACCGACGGTGGTGGCGTCGTGGGTCTCCGGATCGACGGCGAGCGGGCCCCGCGCCTGTCCGCCGTAACCGCGGGTAACGAACCCCGGGGCCGAGCCCCGTGCCGCGAGCAGGCGCGCAAGTTTCAGCGCCACCGGCGTCTTGCCGGTGCCGCCGGCGGTCAGGTTGCCGACGCAGATGACCGGCACCGGCGCCTTATGCGGGCGGGTGAGGCGGCGTTCCAACTTTCCCGTTGCGGCGTAGAGGCAGCCCAGGGGGGCGAGCAGGTAGGGCCAGGGGCCGGCACCCGTGGTCCAGAACTCAGGGGCCCGCATCGGGCGTGCTGCCCACTGCGTCGCGGCTGGCCGGGCGCGCGCCGGCGGCGGTCGCATCCGCGGCCCGGGCGGTGATGCCCGCAAGCACCGGCTCGAGTTGATTGATCGTCGCGTCGAGGACGCCTTCCTTCTCCATGGCGATGGCCCGGGCCTTGGCGGTGACCCGCGTGCGGAGGTTCTCGTCGTCGAGCAACTGCCCCACCGCCTTGACCAGTTCCTCGGCGTCGGCGACCTCGACGGCGGCGCCCTTGGCCGACATCTCGTCGGTGATGGCGCGGAAGTTTTCCATATGCGGCCCGTGCACGACGGCGCAATCGAGGCGCGCGGGCTCGAGGATATTCTGCCCGCCATGGGGGATCAGCGACCCTCCGACCAGGCTCACCGCCGCCAGGCGGTAGGAAAGGCCGAGTTCGCCGAGGGTGTCGGCGACGTAGATATCGGTATCGGCGTCGGGCAGGGCGCCGTCGCCGCGCCGGGCCACGGTAAGGCCGAGGCCCGCCAGCTTCTCGGCGATGGCGGTGCCGCGCAAGGGATGGCGCGGTACGATAATGGTCAGCAGATCGGGACGGTCGCGGGCCAGCCGCTTGTGGGCGTAGGCGGCGATTTCCTCCTCCCCTTCATGGGTTGAGGCGGCGAGCCAGCACCTCCTGCCGACAACGGCCTCGGACAGGGCGGCGAGGGCCGCTTCGTCGGCGGGCAGGGGACCGGCGGCGTATTTCAGGTTGCCCGGCGCCGTGACCGGATCGGCGCCGAGCGCCCGCAGCTGCCCGGCTTCGACTTCATCCTGGGCCATGACCAGGTTGAAGCCCTCGAGCAGCCGGCCGATCAGGCCGGGCATCCGCTGCCAGCGCGAGAACGAGCGCGGCGACATGCGGGCGTTGAGCAGGACCATGGGGATACCCCGCGCCTGGGACTGGAACACCAGGTTGGGCCAAAGCTCGGATTCGACCCAGAATGCGGCATCGGGCCGCCAATGATCGAGAAACCGGCGCACCCATGCGGGGCGGTCGACGGGCGCGAACTGATGGAACGCGCGCTCGGGCAGTTGCGCGGCAAGCAGATTGGCCGAGGTGACGGTTCCCGTGGTGACCAGGATGTTGAGGGCGGGGTAGCGTTCCAGCAGCCGCTCGATCACGCGCATCACCGAAAGCGCCTCGCCGATGCTGGCCGCGTGAATCCACACCAGCGGTCCCTGGGGCCTTGGCCTGGAAGCCGCGCCCCTGCGCTCGGCGATGCGGGCGGGATCTTCGCGCGCGCGGTCCTTGCGATGGTTGAGGACCAACTCGATGATCGGCAAGGCCATGGTGGTCAGGGCCGCATACAGGGTGCCGACGACGCCCCGGGTCCTCCTGGTGTGGTTCGATTCGCTCATCTCACCTCATTCACCCGCCCGCGCTTCGGCCGCGGGCTGGCCTTCGCTCTCGAATTGGAGGGTGTAAAGCCTGGTATATTCGCCGCCACGGGCCATCAACTCGGCGTGGGAGCCGGCTTCAATCACGCGCCCCCCTTCCATGTAGCAGATCTTGTCGGCGCCGGTGATGGTCGACAGACGGTGGGCGATCACCAGCGTGGTCCGGCCTTTCATGAGACGCTCGAGCCCGGCCTGCACCTGGCGTTCGGATTCGGAATCCAGGGCCGATGTCGCCTCGTCAAGCAACAGGATGGGTGCGTTCTTGAGCATCGCCCGGGCGATGGCGACGCGTTGGCGCTGGCCGCCGGAAAGGGTGAGGCCGCGCTCGCCGAGCACGGTGTCGTAGCCGTCGGGAAGGGCCTCGATGAATTCGGCCGCGGCTGCCGTCTCGGCCGCCCGACGGATATCGGCGATCCCCGCGTCGGGGCTGCCGTAAGCGATGTTGGCGGCGATGGTGTCGTTGAACAGGCAGATTTCCTGGGACACCAGGGCGATATTGCCGCGCAGCGACTGCAGCGTGACCGCGCGGACATCGGTCCCATCGACGCGCACGGCGCCGGTATCGACGTCGAAGAAGCGCGGGATGAGGTTGAGCAAGGTCGATTTGCCGGCTCCGGAGGGTCCCACCAGGGCCACCGTCTTGCCGGCGGGCACGGTGAGATTGACATGATCGACAGCAGTCTGCCCACGCTTATAGGAAAAGCTGACGTCGTCGAACAGGATGTCGCCTTTGGTCACGTGCAATTCGATCGCGTCCTCGGCATCGACGATCGTCGGCTTGGTGTCGAGCACGCCATAGATCCGTTGGGTCGCGGCCAGTCCCTCCTGGAGGTTGGCGTTCAGCGCCGCCAGCCGCTTCAGCGGCTCGTAGGCCAGCAGCAGCGCGGTGATGAAGGTCATCAGTTCGCCCGCGGTGCGGGTGCCCTCGATCACTTGCCATCCGCCGAAGAGGATGACGAACAGCACGGCGGCTCCGGTCAGGACGCCCATGATGGGGTGCACGCTGGCCCGCACCATCCCGGTTTTGATGTTGAGGCGAAAGATTTTGCGGACGGTGCCGAGGGCGCGGCGGGTCTCATAATCTTCCATGTTGTAGGCCTTGACGTGGCGCACGCCGCCGAAGGTCTCGTCAAGCAGGGTCGTCAAGTCACTCCAGGCAACCTGGGAGTCCGATGTTACCCGGCGGACCCGGCGTCCGATCCAGATGATCGGGTACAACGCGATGGGGAACACCACCGAGGCAAACAACGCCAGCGCCCAATCGCTCTTGAACATCAGCACGATCAGGAAAACCATGGTCAGGAAATCCTTGCCCAGACCGATGAGGACGCTGGACGCGGTGCCGCGCAGACGGCCGACGTCATTGGTCAGGTGCGAGATCAGTTTTCCCGTGTGGTTGGCCTGGAAATAGGCGAGGTCGGCACCCATCAGATGATCGAAGAAGCGGACCTGAATATCGGCGATCACCCGCTGGCCCACGTAATTCATCAAAATCGACTGGGCGAAGGTCGCCAATCCCTTGACCAGGAAGATCAGGAAGATGGCCACCGAGACCGCAAACAGCATTTCCCGGTCGCGATTGACGAAGATCCCGTCGATGACGTCGCCCATGACGATGGCGATGGCCGAGGTGGCGCCCGCCACCAGGGCCATGCAGAGGACGGCGAGGACCAGGCGAAAGCGGTACTTTCGGCCATGGTCGCGCCACAGCCGCCTGACCAGCATCAGGGAAGACTGGTCGAGCGACCGAAAACGCTTGGCCGCCGACGCGGGCTTGCGACCGCGTCCACGTCCTTTGTCGGGGTTGCGCGTCATCCTGATCGCACCTTACAGGAGGCGGAATCGGCTGACCAGCACTAGGGAGGGGTCATTTTCCGGCCACGGTCATGCCGTCGACGCGCAGGGTCGGGGCATCGGTGCCGGTGCGGAACGCGAGATCGGCCGCCGGTGTCAGGTTCAGGTACATGTCCTTGAGATTGCCGGCGACCGTGACCTCGCTCACGGGAAAGGCGCGTTCGCCCTCCTCGATCCAGAACCCCGCGGCGCCGCGCGAGTAGTCGCCGGTGACGGCGTTGACCCCCATGCCCATCATCTCGGTTACCAGGATGCCGCGCGGGATCTCCTTGATCATCGCTTCGACGGCGACGTCGCCCGGCTCCATGTAGAGGTTGGTGGGCGATGGCGACGGCGGACCGGAGGTGCCGCGGGCGGCGTTGCCGGTGGTGGCGAGGCCAAGCTGGCGGGCCGAAGCGCAGTCGAGGATCCAGCTCTGGAGGGTGCCGTCGCTGATCAGCGCCCGCCGCTCGGTGGCGATGCCCTCGCCGTCGAAGGGCTTGGTTCTGAGCCCGCGCGGCCTGAGGGGCTCGTCGACGATGGTGATGCCGGGCGCGAACACCGCTTTGCCCATGGAGTCCTTGAGGAAGCTCGTTCCCCGCGCCACCGCGGGCCCCGATATGGCGCCGGCAAAGGCCCGGAGAAGGCTGCCCGATACGCGGAAGTCGAACAGCACCGGAACCCGGGCGGTGTCCGCCTTGCGCGGGTTGAGCCGCGCCACCGCGCGTTCTCCCGCGCGGCGGCCGATGGTCTCGGCGGGCTCGAGGTCCGCGGCGAAGACCGCCTGGGTGAAATCGTAATCGCGTTCCATGGCGGTGCCCTCGCCGGCCAGCACCGCGGCCGAGATGCTGTGGCGGGTGACGACATAGGCGCCGGCGAAGCCATTGCTGGCGGCGAGCGCCACCTCGGTCCGCGACCAGCTCGCCTCTGCGCCCTCCGAATTGGTGACGCCGGCGACCGCGCGGGCCGCGTCCTCGGCTGCTGCCGCGCGCGTCTCCAGCTCCGCCGGCGAGGGCTCGGCGTCGTCGGCGGTCTCAGGCACCGGAATATCGCGGGCGATCTCGGCACTGTCGGCCAGGCCGCACCAAGGGTCTTCGGGGGCTTCCCGGGCCATGGCGACGGCCTGCTCGGCGAGGCGCTCGAGGGCGTCCGGGGCGAGATCCGTCGACGAGGCCACCGCCTGGCGCTTGCCGACGAAGGCGCGCAAGCCCAGGTCCGAGGCTTCGGCGCGCTCAATCCCCTCGCGCTTGCCCAACCGGTGGCTGTGGGTCAGCGCCGCCGAGTTGAGCAGTACCGCGTCGGCGGCGTCGGCGCCGTGCCGTCGTGCCATGGCGATCAGGTCGGCGAGCAGGTCGAGTTGGTCTTCGCGATCCATAAGGGTCCCCTGGTGCCCCGCCGTTATACGGAACCGATGGGGTGCGATAAAGGAGAAAGCGCGCGGCACCGGGCCCGGATGCTTCGGCCCTGCGGCCATGCTATCAATCTCCGGCACGGATAGGGGAGCGGGCGTTGGCTGTGGACGACGATCATCGGCAGGGGAGCTACCGGAGGGCGGGCGCCGGCGGCACGGCGACGCTGCGACGTGCGCTCGGGTTATGGCTTCTGATCCTTTACGGGCTCGGCACCATCATCGGCGCCGGGATCTACGTGCTGGTCGGCGCCGTCGCCGACGCCGCCGCCTATGCCGCGCCGATCTCCTTCGTGCTGGCCGGCGTGTTGGCGGGCTTGACCGGCCTTTCCTATGCCGAGCTTTCGGCCCGCTTTCCCGAGGCCGCGGGCGCCGCCGCCTACGTCAAGGAGGGCTTCGGCTCCGACGCGCTCTCGCGCTTGGTCGGCTTCCTGGTGGTCGGGGTAGGGGTGTTCCTGGCCGCCAGCCTGGCCCGCGGCGCGGTCGGCTACATCAACCGCTTCGTCGAGGTCCCGGAGGTGCCTGCCGGGCTGGCGCTGATCGCCGCCTTCACCCTTATCGCCTGTCTGGGTGTCGCCCAATCGATCCGTCTCGCCGCCCTCATGACCCTGATCGAGATTGCCGGTCTGGCCATCGTCATCGCCGGCGGCGGCCCCAGCCTCTCGGCCCTGCCCGAGGTGCTGCCGCGCATGATGCCTGCGGGGCTCGCCGCCTGGGGCGGGATTGCGGCCGGGACCTTCCTCGCCTTCTTCGCCTTCCTCGGTTTCGAGGATATCGTCAATATGGCCGAGGAAACCAAGTCGGCGGCGCGCACACTGCCGCGCGCGATCCTGCTCACCATCCTCTTCTCCACCCTGATTTACGGCACCGTCGCCCTGGTGGCGGTGACCGCGGTGCCGATGGAGCGCCTGGCGGGCTCGCGCGCGCCCTTGGAGCTGATTACCGAGGGCGCGTCCTGGGTGCCGCGGGGAACGCTCTCGGCGATCGCCCTGGTTGCGGTTCCCAACGGGATCCTCATCACCCTGGTGATGCTCGCCCGCATCCTCTACGGCATGGCGCGCCGCGGTTGGGTGCCGTCGGGACTGGGCCACGTCAACCCGGTGACGCGCACGCCGCTGCGTACGACTTTCCTCGCCGGCGGCGTGGTCTTGATCCTGACCGCGGCCATCGAATTCATCGGCCTGGTGACCCTGACCAGCGCGGTCAACCTGTTCGTCTTCACGGTCGTCAACCTGGCGCTGTGGCGCCTGCATCGCCGGCCCGCGCCGGCGGGGCTGCCGTTCACGGTGCCGCGCTGGTGTCCGCCCCTTGGCGCCGCCTTCAGTATCGGCCTGCTGGTGGCGCAGATTTTCTTTTAGGATGCGGTTGTTCCGGTTACGGGGGCATCGGTGGTGCCGAGGGTCGACATGTGATTTGCAGGGAAATGGCGCTGATATAGTCTTGCCCGATGCTTGAGTTACTGATCGATCCGGCCGTATGGCTGAGCTTCGCGACGCTTGCCCTGCTCGAGATCATCCTCGGCATCGATAACGTCATCTTCATTTCCATCGTTGCCGAGCGCCTGCCCCCCGAGCAGAGGCGCAGGGCGCGCCTGATCGGCCTCACCCTCGCCCTGCTGATGCGCATCGCCCTGTTGTTCTCGATCACCTGGGTGATCACCCTGACGACGCCGCTGTTCACCGTGCTCGGCGAGGGGTTCTCGTGGCGCGATATCATCCTGCTGGGCGGCGGGCTGTTCCTTCTCGCCAAAGCGACCGTCGAGATCTACCACACCGTGGAAGGACAGCAGATCAAGCCGGCGGCGGCCCGTGGCGGCGGCAGCTTTGCCGGAATCATCGGCCAGATCGTGGTTCTCGACATGGTCTTTTCCTTCGACTCGATCCTGACGGCGGTGGGCCTCACCGACCAGGTGCCGGTGATGATCGCCGCGGTGGTGGTGGCGATCGTCGTCATGATGGTCGCCGCCGAACCGGTCTCGCGCTTCGTCGAGCGCCACCTTTCGGTCAAGATGCTGGCCCTTGCATTCCTCGAGTTGATCGGCATGGTTCTGGTCGCCGACGGCCTCGGCTTCCACATCCCCAAGGGCTACATCTACTTCTCCGTCGGTTTTTCCCTCTCGGTGCAGGCCTTGGTTTTGCTTGCCAATCGGCGCCGCCGCGCCGCCCGCCCGGAATAGCGGCTGGCGCAGCGCCAGGCTTGGGCTCATGGGCCTGCCGTTGCGTGCTCTTGCGCAGCGGCGATCAGGCCGCGATGGCGAGGGCCTCGATCCCCTGAAGACGCGGCGGGATGACCGCTTCGACCCCGGAGCCCGGCGAGTCGCGAAGCACGATCCGAAGCAGGCCACACCGCACCTCAATGCCGGCGACATCCAGGGGACGGGTCATCAGGAAGGTGCAATCGAGCCGCTCGTCGAGCCCGCGATGGAGCACCTCGCCCGCCGGACCGCCATCGCGGGAGGCCCCGGTTACCCGGAGGAAGCCGCCCTCGGCTTGCACCTCGATGTCGTCCGCGTCGAAACCGGGCACCGCGAGGGCCAGCCGGTAGAGGTGCGGCCCGATACGCTCCACATTGTAGGCGTCGAGCGCATCGCAGGGAAACAGCGGCAGGGTCGTCGCGATCCCGCCGTCGGTCTGAGAATCCTCCCCCGGGCCGGGATAGGCTAAGTCGTGCACGTTTTGCATCTCGGCACTCCCTGTTCAACCCTGAAGGGACGCGGAGGCGCCGCCTGCATAGTCCTGGGCGCCCTGGGGGAAGCCCGCTGCGCACGGAAAATCATGCGACCTCTCGTGCTCGGCGAGGCGCCGGCGCATATAGGCGATGACTTCCTCCGCTGTTGCGCGGGTGAAAGGGGGTTGTTCGCCGAAGGTGCGTTCGTATCGGGAGAGAAGCCGGTTGAAGGCCGTTTCAAGGAGAACGTTCATCGCTACATATCCTCTTACATCAACATGCTTACGATGGTCGTGGCACTTGCTACGGTATGCTGTCAGTTCGCTCGGTCCGTATCGCAGTTCGCTTTTTCGGCCCCGCCGAAGCGACGCGGACCGGTAGGTTCAAAATGGCGATTTAGGGCAAAGCGGGACGATTTCAAGACCCCGAATCGCCGCCGGATGCGAAAAATTTTCTTTTCTTATTAGAAGGTTAACGGATCTTAGCCGTTGGCGCCATGACCCGGCCGGCCGCCGACGGTGTCGGATACCGGGCTGCGCTCAGTCCTTGCCCTTCCATATCGGCGCCCCCGCGCCCGGCAGGCCGTAATCGGGCCATTTGCGGCTGACCTCCTCGACGATCTCCTCGGCCATGCGGATCTGGCGGCCCCAGGGGCGCCGGGTCTCGGGCGGGATCTTGTTGGTGGCGTCCAGGCCGGCCTTGCCGCCCAGGCCCGAAAGCGGAGAAGCGAAGTCGAGGTAATCGATCGGCGTGTGCTCGATGATGGTGATATCGCGGCCCGGGTCCATGCGGGTCGAGACCGCCCACATCACGTCGGACCAGTCGCGCACATTGATGTCGGCATCGACGACGATGACCACCTTGGTATAGAGGAACTGGCGCAGGAACGACCAGATGCCCATCATCACCCGCTTGGCGTGGCCGGGATAGGCCTTGTTGATGGACACCACGGCGATGCGATAGGAGCACGCCTCGGGCGGCAGGTAGAAATCGACGATTTCCGGGAACTGCCGCCTGAGCATCGGCACGAACACCTCGTTGAGCGCCAGGCCCAGCACCGAGGGCTCGTCGGGGGGGCGTCCGGTGAAAGTGGTGTGGTAGATCGGATCGTCGCGCATGGTGACGGCCGAGACGGTGAAGACCGGGAAGCGCTCGACGGCGTTGTAGTAGCCCGTGTGGTCGCCATAGGGGCCTTCGTCGGCGGTCGCCTCCAGCGAGACGTGGCCCTCGATGACGATCTCGGCCTCGGCCGGGACCTTGAGGGGCACGCTGACGCAATCGGCGAGCACCGTGCGCTTGTTCCTAAGCAGTCCGGCGAAGGCGTATTCCGGAACCGTGTCCGGGACCGGCGTCACGGCGGCGAGGATGGTGGCGGGATCGGCGCCGATGACCGCGGCGCAGGGCATGGCGGCCTGGCCTGCGGCCCCTTTCTGCTCGGCATGATGGCGGGCCCCTCCGCGGTGGGCGAGCCAGCGCATCAGGGTCTTGTCCCGGCCCATCACCTGCATCCGGTAGATGCCGAGATTGGCGTCTTCGGGCTTGGCCCCCGGCGCCCGGGTGACCACCAAGGGCCAGGTGATCAGCGGCGCCGGCTCTCCCGGCCAGCAGGTCTGCACCGGCAGGCGGGCGAGGTCGATGTCGTCGCCCTGGACCACCACCTGCTGGCAGGGGGGCTTGGTCACGGTCTTGGGCTTGCGGGCGAGCGCGGTTTTGAGGATCGGCAGCAGCTTGAGCGCCTCCTTCATCGAAGCCGGCGGCTCGGGATGGTTGAGGAAGGCCAAGGTCTCGCCCAGGGTGCGAAGCTCGGCCGGCTCCCGGCCCATGGCCCAGGCGACCCTCTCCACGGTGCCGAACAGGTTGATCAGCACCCGCCGGGGCCAGGGCGCCGCATAAGGGGCGCCGGGCCCGGCGATGGTATCGAACAGCACCGCGGGCCCGCGCTCGGCGAGAAGGCGGGTCTGGATCTCGGTCATCTCCAGCACCGGCGAAACCGGCGCCGACACCCGGGCCAGCGCCTCGCGCTCGTCGAGCACGGTCAGGAATTCACGCAGAGAGGCATAACTCATGGCGGGGATTTTACGGTTTTTAAAGATACCTGTGCCAATCTTTCGCCGACGGGGTGCAGGGACCCAGGGACCCCCGTCGAGTGCGAACAATCATCTCCGATGGCGCCACGCGCCGGTGCGAGGAGTGGTGAGATGAACAAATACTGGGTTGTCGGCGGCACCTATGCCTCGACGGCGTTTGCGGACCTCGCCCCCGGGGCCGAAGACATCCGCATCGGGCCTTTCATCACCTACGAAGAGGCCAAATCCGCCTGGGCCGAGCTTTCCTGGAATACCGCCTATCAGTGCAACACGCGTTTTACCATCACCGAAACGGGCTAGCCGGGCGCTGAGTGCTTCGCCCCCCGGTTGGGCCGGGTCCCGCCTTCTCCCTTGTCGGCGGGGGTCTCTCGCCGCAATAATGGGCGGCCATGAAAGATCACAACCGCCACCGCGACATCGTCGACTGGGCGAAATCCTATCCCTTCGGCCATCCCCAGGATTCGTATCTGTTCCGCGCCGGGCTCGCGGAGCCGTTGGCGGCGCCGGCCGCCGCGGTGAGACGCCGCACCCCGGTCATCGCCTCGGGCTCCAACGCCGCGCCCGCCCAACTCGCGCGCAAATACGCCGGGTTCGAGCGCGGCGCCGAGATTCCCGTCACCCGCGCCCACGTGGCCGAATTCGATTCCGTCTACAACGCCCATATCACCGCCTATGGCTCGGTCTCCGCCACCCTGTTCCCGTCTCCCGGCACGGTGCTCGAGACCTTCATCACCTGGCTCGACGATCATGAGCTCGCGGTGATGCACGGCACCGAACAGCCCGGGGTCAATTATCATTTCGCCGAGCTCAAGGGCCTCAGCATCGAGGTCGCGGGTCTCGGCCGTCTCGATGCCGCCTTCGCCTATATCTCGGTCGTCGGCTGCCTCTCCCACGAGGGTGGGCCGGTGAGCCTGGCCGAGGTTCCGGCCCGGGGGCGGCGCTTCGCCGCCCGCAGCCAGCACCAGGTGCAGGAGGTGATCCGCGACCGCACCGCGCCCGGCGCGGCGCTGGATCCGTTCATCCGCGAGAACGTCGAGAACCACGATCTCAGGCGCACGCGTTCGGCGGCCCTGGCCGATACCGCCCATCCCTTCCGCCACCACGACATGACGGTGATCGAGGTCAAGCCCGCCTGATCAGCCGATCAGCCGGTACACCGCGGTCTTCCGCATTTCGCGATCCTCGATCTCCAGGGTGGTCGGTACCGCGTATTCGGCGAGGTGTTCAAGCCCGCGCTCGGGCAGGTAGGCGCGGCCGGGGTCGGCCACCAGCACCTCGGCGCCCCCCGCCCGCGCTGCCAAAAGCCAGGGCCGCATCATTTCCGCCAAGGGGCGCTCGTAAAAGACGTCGCCGGCGAGGATCAGGTCGGTCGCCGGCGCCGGCGCGGCCAGGGGGTCGCCCACGAGAATCTCGATCTCGGCGTCGTTGAGGGCGGCGTTGGCGGCAATCGCCGCTTGCGCCAGCGGATCGATATCGGCCGCCGCAACCTTCGCCGCCCCGGCCCGGCAGGCGGCGATGGCGGCGATGCCGCAGCCGGCGGCGACGTCGAACACCCGCCGTCCCTGGGCGACCCCGGTATGGTCCAACAGATAACGCGCCAAGGCCGCGCCGCCCGGCCAGGCGAAGGCCCAGAACGGCGGCTCGACGCCGGCGGTCTCGAGGCGATCCTCGCTGGCTTGCCAGATCGGCGTCATTTCGTCGGCCAGCATGAGCCGGATCTCGGGCACCAGCGGATGGCAGCGGGCGCCCGTGTTCGCGCGGATGAACGCCGCGGCCTCGGTCGGGGTCACGGGGCCGCGGCACCCCGGCCCAGTTGGCCGGCGGCGATGGCGGCCAGCACCAGCCAGCCGAACAGCCGGTTGGCCCGGAACTTGGCCAGGCAATCGGCGGGATCGTCGAGCGCGACGGTAAAGGCCTGCCACATCAGTTGCGCCAAAGCCAGGCCGAGAACGGGATAGAAGGCCCAGCCGAGGCCGGCGGCAAATCCGGC
The DNA here is from genome assembly GCA_033720855.1 of Alphaproteobacteria bacterium. Classification (GTDB taxonomy): domain Bacteria; phylum Pseudomonadota; class Alphaproteobacteria; order SMXQ01; family SMXQ01; genus SMXQ01. The sequence goes on along the minus strand of JAWWBR010000039.1, from coordinate 10,461 downwards.
GGCGGCCATCAGCGCCGCGGCGATGGCGTAGAATCCGGCGATCCAGGGGACGCTGGCCCGGCCCAGGCGCAGGGCCAGGGACTTGACGCCGACGACAAGGTCGTCGGCCTTGTCCTGATGGGCGTAGATGGTGTCGTAGCCGAGGGTCCAGAAGACGCCCGCGGCATAGAGCAAAAGCGCCTCGTCCTGCAACCGGCCGGCCACCGCGGCAAAGCCCAACAGCGCCCCCCAGTTGAAGGTCAGGCCGAGCCACGCCTGGGGCCAATAGGTAATGCGCTTCATGAAGGGGTAGGTGGCGACCAGCACCAGCGAGGCGGCGCCGAGGATCACGGTAAAGCGGTTGAAGGCGGTGAGGATCAAAAGCCCGATGAGCAGCTGGGCCGCCAGGAACACCAGCGCCGCCCGCACCGATACGGCGCCCGACGGGATCGGCCGCGTGCGCGTGCGCGCGACCCGGGCGTCGATGTCACGGTCGACGATGTCGTTGAAGGTGCAGCCGGCGCCGCGCATCACCGTGGCGCCCAAGGCGAATAGCAGGCCGAGGCCGAGCAGGCGGTCGGCCGGGGCCAGCCCGGGACTGGCGAGGAGGAGCGACCACCAGCAGGGAAACAGCAGCAGCCAGGTGCCGATTGGGCGATCGAGGCGGGCCAGGCGCAGATAGGGGCGCCACGGCGCCGGCAGGCGGTCGATCCAGCCCCCCCGGGGGATGTCGCTCGCCGTTGTCTCGGTGGCTTTCATGGGAGTACTCTAGTGCAGTTAGGGGCATGGCGGAACATGACAAGCACGCAAGGTCTTTCATCTCCCGGGCCTGAGGGTCGGATGCCGGTGCGGGCCCGGCTGTTCGTCGAAGACGCGCTCGCCGCAGGCCGCAGCGTCGGGCTCAAGCCGGCCCAGGCCCATTACCTGCGCCATGTGCTGCGGCTGGCGGCGGGCGACCTCATCGCCCTGTTCAACGGCGCCGATGGCGAGTGGACGGCGACCATCGCCGGTTTCGGCAAGGGCTGGGCGTCGGTCGATGTCGGCGCCAAGAGGCGGGATCAGGCCCCGGAGCCCGACCTGTGGTTGCTGTTCGCGCCGATCAAGCACGGGCGGATCGATTATCTCGCGCAGAAGGCGACGGAACTGGGGGTGTCGCTGCTGCAGCCGGTGACCACCGCCTATACCAATGTCAGCCGGGTCAATACCCAGCGGCTTGCCGCCAATGCCGTCGAGGCGGCCCAGCAGACCGGGCGCCTGACGGTGCCCGAGGTGCGCCCGCCGGCCCCGCTCGCCCATGTCCTCGCGCAATGGCAGCCCGAACGCCGCCTGATGTTCTGCGACGAATCGGGGTCGGGCGCGCCGGTCGCCCAAGGCCTGGCCGACGCCCACCGCCTCGCCGGCGAGCCCTGGGCGGTGCTGATCGGGCCCGAGGGCGGCTTCTCGCCAGAGGAGCTTGACGACCTCGGCAAACTGCCCTTTGTTATGCCCGTCAGTTTGGGTCCCCGCCTGTTGCGCGCCGATACCGCTGCGGTGGCGGCCCTGGCCTGCTGGCAGGCGTCGTTGGGCGACTGGGCGACCAAAAAGCCCGGGTCCTGACGGTGCCCGAGTTCATCGCCGCCCGCCGCACCGGGTGATCAGGGGAGTCCCGTCCCGCCATATGCCCGAAGCCGCTGCCAGCTCCGAGCCCGTCACCGCCAAGGACCAGCTCGTCGATTACCTTGCCGCCGGCTGCAAGCCGCGTGAGGACTGGCGGATCGGCACCGAGCACGAGAAGTTCGCCTTCTCCTTGGACGGCCTCAAGCCGCTGCCCTACGAGGGGCCGAGCAGCATCCGCGCCATGCTCGAGGGGCTGACCCGCTTCGGCTGGAAACCGGTCATGGAAGACGGCCGGCCCATCGCCCTGCGCAAGGGGGGGCACGGTTCGATCACCCTGGAACCGGGCGGGCAGTTCGAGCTCTCCGGCGAGCCCCTGGAGACCCTGCACGAGACCTGCCGGGAGGTGCACGAGCACCTCGCCCAGGTCAAGGAGGTGGCGGCCGAGATCGGAGCCGGATTCCTCGGTATCGGCTTCATCCCCAAATGGCGCCGCGAGGACATGCCGTGGATGCCCAAGGGGCGCTATGGGATCATGCGCGCCTACATGCCCACCAGGGGCGACCACGGCATCGACATGATGATCCGTACCTGCACGATCCAGGTCAATCTGGACTTCGAATCCGAGGCCGATATGGTCGAGAAGTTCCGCATCGGACTGGCCCTGCAGCCCGTGGTCACCGCCCTGTTCGCCAATTCACCCTTTGTCGAGGGCAAGCCCAGCGGCTACTTGAGCTACCGCAGCTTCGTCTGGACCGATACCGATCCCGACCGCTGCGGCACCTTGCCCTTCGTCTTCGAAGGCGGCTTCGGCTTCGAGCGCTACGTGGATTACATGCTCGACGTGCCGATGTATTTCGTCTATCGGGACGGCCGCTATATCGATGCCTCGGGCCAGTCGTTCCGCGATTTCCTGGCCGGTCGGCTGCCGGCGCTGCCCGGCGAGCTGCCGACCATGGGCGACTGGGAGGATCATCTGACGACGGTGTTCCCCGAGGTGCGGCTCAAGAGGTTCCTCGAGATGCGGGGCGCCGACGGCGGTCCATGGCGGCGCATCTGCGCGTTGCCGGCCTTCTGGGTCGGCCTGCTCTATGACGCCCAGGCCCAGGCCGAGGCCGCCCGGCTGGTGGCCGATTGGACGACCGCCGAACACGACTACCTCCGCGCCGAGGTGCCCAAGCACGCGCTCAAGACCGAGTTCAGGGGACGCACCATGCTGGAGCTGGCGCGCGAGGTGGTGGCGATCGCCCGCGGCGGCCTCCAGCGCCGGGCGCGGCCCGACGGGTCGGTCGCCGACGAGGTCCATCACCTCGACACGCTCGAGGACATCCTCGAGCGCGGGTCGACCCCGGCGGAGGTCAAGCTGGCCAGTTTCGAGGGCCGCTGGAAGGGTGAGGTCGATCCCATCTATAAGGAGTACGCCTACTGAGGCGGGCCCCGCGCCGCTAGCCGCGCGGGGTTAGGGCGTTTCCGGTTGGGGCCTTTCGGGCTAGTATGGCGCAGCGAGGACATTTCGCGAAGGGCGGGGCGCGGACAAGCCTCCAATGATCAAGAGACATGATAGAGCTCAAACGATCGGACTGTTTCGCAGGCGGGCTTCACCGCGATTGCTTCGTCCATCCGGACGATCGGTCCCTTTGCATCAAGGTTTCGAAAGGCCACGGCGCGCACGAATCCCGGCGCGAGATCAAATATTACGAGCACCTGGCACGGCGACGGATCTCTTGGGAGCATCTGCCGAGGTTCCACGGCTGCGTTGACACCAGCCTCGGCATCGGCACCGTCTTCGACCTGATCCGCGATCATGACGGCGAAATTTCCCAAACCCTCGAAGGGCGCCTCGCGTCATCGCCGTTGTTGGAGGCGGACCGCGCTCGGCTCGCCCAATCGCTTCGCACCCTCAAGAATTACCTGATCGAGCAGCGCATCATCACGCGCACGCTCAAGGCGAAGAACATTCTCTGCAACAAACCCGATCGCGAAAGCGTCCGGCTGGTTCTTTGCGACAACATCGGCAACACCGACTTCATCCCCATCTGCAGTTTCGTCGACTTCCTCGCGACCAAGAAAATCATCCGGAAATGGCGGCGCTTCGAAAGCGACATCGGCGTGGCCGCCTTACCCGGCGCCAATGCGCCCGCGCACGCCGTGGGCCATACGGGCTCACTGAGTTAACTCTGCTTTTCGCCAAGAACCGGCATCGGCTTTGGACGCAACCCGCTCACGGGGCCGGGGCGGTCATTTTCACCTGGGCTCGGGATTAGGCTCGCCGCCCCAAAAAGGGCACCGGCCAAGGCGCGCGAGATGGCCTCTCTTGATCCGGACTCGCGCGCCTAGTAGCCGAGCGTCAGGCGGTCGCCTTCGACGGTCCAGGTCCTGAACCGCTTCAGTGTCGAGATTCCCAGCAGCGAGGCGCCGAGCGGCACCTCGTTGACCGAGGCGCGGACGTTCGTGAGGCGCACCGGGCCGATGGTCAGGCTGGGCAGGGTGACGGGCGCGCCGCGGACCAGCCCGTTGGCGGTGCGGAAGCGCTCGGTGAAGTCGAGGCGCGCGGGGTCGATGCCGATGCGTTTCGCCTCCCGGGGGCCCAGCACCGTGGTGCTCGCCCCGGTGTCGACCAGAAAGCGGATCGACGTGCCGTTGACCGCGGCGGTGATATAGAAATGGCCGTCGGCGGCGCGGCGCACGGTCAGGCTGCGCGCGCCCGTCTGCATCGCCGCATCGGGGACCACCTCGCCGGCGATGCGCTGCCAGGCGTGGCCGAGCTCGAACCGGTAGCTGTAGCCCAGTACCAGGGCGGCGCCGATGGCGAGCCAGGCGAAGGCGGCCCCCAGTGCCCCCTTGAAGCCGATGCGTCGGCCGTGGATCAGGCCGGCGGCGATCAGGGCGGCAAGCACGATGCCGTGGATGATGCGGCTGCCGCCCTCAGCGTCGTCGGGCAGGCCGCCGCGGCTCGATGCCAGCCACAGCACCAAAGCCGTCAGCGCTCCGGCAAGGATGGCGAACCAGAGCCAGGATGTGGGCCCCCGGCCCCAGGGCGACGGCATCGCGCGGTCCCGGGTCCCGTGCTCAGGCGGCGGTGCCGCCGACGGTCAGTGCCGAGATTTTCAGCGTCGGCTGGCCGACGCCGACGGGGACGCCCTGGCCGTCCTTGCCGCAGGTGCCGACGCCGGGGTCGAGCTCCATGTCGTTGCCGACCATGGTGATCCTGGTCAGCGCGTCGGCGCCGTTGCCGATCAGTGTCGCGCCCTTGACCGCGGGGCCGATCTTGCCGTTTTCCACGAGGTAGGCCTCGGAGGCGGAGAACACGAATTTGCCCGAGGTGATGTCGACCTGGCCGCCGCCGAAGTTGACCGCGTAAAGCCCCTTCTTGACGCTGGCCAGGATCTCGTCCTTGCCGTGATCTCCGTCCAGCATGAAGGTATTGGTCATGCGCGGCATCGGCTTGTGGGCGAAATCCTGGCGCCGGCCGTTGCCGGTGGGCTCCGCCCCCATCAGGCGGGCGTTCATGCGGTCCTGCATGAAGCCGACCAGGATGCCGTCCTCGATCAGGGTGGTGGCCGATGTGGGCGTGCCTTCGTCGTCCACCGTCAGCGACCCGCGCCGCCCTTCCATGGTGCCGTCGTCGACCACCGTCACCCCGGGCGACGCCACGCGCTCGCCCATGAGGCCGGAGAACACCGACGTCTTCTTGCGGTTGAAATCGCCCTCGAGGCCATGGCCCACCGCCTCGTGCAGCAGCACCCCGGGCCATCCCGGGCCGAGCACCACCTCCATTTCGCCGGCCGGCGCGGCCACCGCGTCGAGCTTCACCAGCGCCTGGCGCAGGGCCTCGTCGGCGCTGGCCTGCCACGCTTCGGGGGCGATGAAGGCGGCGTATCCGGTGCGCCCGCCGGCACCGTGGGAGCCGGTCTCCTGGCGCTCGCCGTCCCCCGCCATGACGGCGATGTTGAGCCGCACCAGGGGGCGGATGTCGGCAACCCGTGCGCCGTCGGGGCGGATGATCTCGACCACCCGCCACTCGCCCGACAGCGAGGTCATCACCTGGCGCACGCGCTCGTCCTTGTCGCGCAAATAGGCGTCGATATCGGCAAGCAGCTTGGTCTTCTCGGAAAACCGCACCTCGTCCAGGGGATTGACCTCGGAATAGAGCGCCCGGTTGGTGCCGGGCGGGGCCGCCTGAAAGGTGCCGTCATACCCCTGGGTGACGGCTGAGACGGTGTCCGCCGCCCGGGCCAAGGCCGCATCGGACAGTTCCGATCCGTGGGCGTAGCCGGTCGCCTCGTCGGCGATGGCGCGCAGGCCGAAGCCCTGGCTGGTGTCCGAACTGGCCGCGCGCAGCCGCCCGTCGTCGAAGGAAAAGCTTTCCGACACCGCGTATTCCAGGAACAGCTCGCCGTCGTCGGCGCCGCCAAGCGCCCGGCCCAAGGCCGCCTCGGCGCCCGCTTCGGTAAGGTCCGTGCGGCTGAAAAACAGCTCGTCCGCGATTGCCTGGTTGCTCATGGGTCTCTCCGGGTTGCGCGCATGGGGGTAAACCGACCATAGCATTTCCCCGCGGCCGATGGGATGGCCATGACGCCTTCCGTGCCCGGCCCCGGCAGGGCCGTTGCCCCTGCTCACTAAGTCTTTGAAATAGCGACATTATCGGAAAACACCACGGGGCTTCCAAAATATTACTTAGATATCAACCTTTCGGTTGTGAAGGTTTTCCCTGTGGTGTACTTTGCGCAGACCACAGGGTTAACGCCGGTTCCCGGCGGGGCGTCACGTCGGCCAACACGTGATGGGATAGCACCATGCGATTCGCCATAAAATTCCTTTCCGTTCTCACCGTCGCCTTCGGTGCGTTCTTGGCCTTCGGATGGGCGGCGCCGGCCCTCGCCGGGGCGCCGGAACCGTGGCAGTTGGGCTTTCAGGACGCGGCCACGCCGGTGATGGAGCTGATCAACGGCTTCCACAATTTTCTCCTCTACATCATCGTCGCCATCGCGGTGTTCGTTTTGGGGCTGATGCTCTACGTGATGGTGCGGTTTAACGAGAAGGCCAATCCGACCCCGTCCAAGACCACCCACCACACCATTTTGGAGGTGACCTGGACGGTGATCCCGGTGCTGATCCTGGTGCTGATCTCGATCCCGTCGTTCCGCTTGCTCTACTTCATGGACAAGACCGAAAAGCCGGAGATGACGCTTCAGGTCACCGGCGCGCAGTGGTACTGGACCTATGCCTATCCCGATCACGGAAATTTCAAGTTCGACAGCCTGATGATTCCCGACTCCGACCTCAAGCCCGGCCAGCTGCGCCTTTTGGAGGTCGACAATCGGGTGGTGGTGCCGGTGGACACCAACATCCGCGTGCTGTTGACCGCCAATGCCGTCATCCATTCGTGGGCGGTGCCGGCGCTCGGCATCAAGACCGACACGGTCCCCGGCCGCATGAACGAGACCTGGATGCGCGTCACCAAGCCGGGCGTTTACTACGGCCAATGCTCGGAGCTTTGCGGCGTCAATCACGGCTTCATGCCGGTCGTCGTTGAGGCGGTCTCCAAGGCCCAGTTCGCCGAGTGGGTGGCCCGGGCCAAAGAGAAGTTCAAGGCGGAAACCGCGCCCGATAGGGCGGCGAAACGAATCGATCTGGCGGCCGCGGGCGACGGCGCCGCGCGCGACAAGTAGAGGACCTCGACGTGACGACGACGACCGACCAAGCGACACAGGCCCACGCCGCCGAGCACAAGCCCAGCGGCATCGTGCGCTGGCTGTGTTCCACCAACCACAAAGACATCGGCACCATGTACATCATCTACGCGGTGGTGTTCGGCATCATCGGCGCCTTGATGTCGATCGTGGTGCGCATGGAACTGGCGACGCCGGGCACCCAGGTGACGCCGCTCCTGAGCTTCCTGGGCCAGCCCAATCAGGTCTACAACGTGCTGATCACCGGACACGGCCTGATCATGGTCTTCTTCATGGTCATGCCGGCGCTGATCGGCGGCTTCGGCAACTGGTTCGTGCCGCTGATGATCGGAGCGCCCGATATGGCGTTTCCGCGCATGAACAACATCAGCTTCTGGCTGCTGGTCCCGGCGGCGGTGCTGCTAGTGGGCTCGGTCTTCGTCGACAGCGGGCCCGGCGTCGGCTGGACCGTCTATGCGCCGCTGTCGACGGTGGGCGCCCCCGGGGCGGCGGTCGACATGGCGATCCTGAGCCTGCATCTGGCGGGTGCGTCGTCGATCCTGGGCGCCATCAACTTCATCACCACCATCTTCAACATGCGCGCGCCGGGCATGACCCTGCACAAGATGCCGCTCTTCGTATGGTCGATCCTGGTCACCGCGTTCCTGCTGCTTTTGACCCTGCCGGTGCTGGCCGGGGCGATCACCATGCTGCTGACCGACCGCAATTTCGGCACCACCTTCTTCACCGCATCCGGCGGCGGCGACCCGATCCTCTACCAGCACCTGTTCTGGTTCTTCGGCCATCCCGAGGTCTACGTCCTGATCCTGCCCGGCTTCGGCATCGTCAGCCAGGTGGTGGCCACGTTCTCGCGCAAGCCGGTCTTCGGCTATCTCGGCATGGCCTACGCCATGGTCACCATCGGCTTCGTCGGCTTCATCGTCTGGGCCCACCACATGTACACCTCGGGCCTGGACGTCGACACGCGCGCCTATTTCGTCGCCGGCACCATGGTCATCGCGGTGCCCACGGGGATCAAGATCTTCAGCTGGATCGCCACCATGTGGGGCGGCTCGATCCAGTTCAGGACGCCGATGGTGTTCGCGCTTGGCATGATCTTCCTGTTCACTGTGGGCGGGGTGACCGGGGTGGTGCTGGCCAATGCCGGGGCCGACGTCGCCCTGCACGATACCTATTACGTGGTCGGGCACTTCCACTACACCATGTCCATGGGGGCGCTGTTCACCATGTTCACCGGGTTCTATTACTGGATCCCGAAGATGACCGGTCGGATGTATTCGGAGGCGCTGGGCAAGCTCCATTTCTGGCTGCTGTTCACGGGCGTCAACCTGACCTTCTTCCCGATGCACTTCCTGGGTCTCGCCGGCATGCCGCGGCGCATTCCCGACTACCCCGATGCGTTTGCCGGGTGGAACCTGGTGGCGACGCTGGGGTCCTACATCTCGATGCTGAGCGTGCTGGTGTTCCTGCTGCTGATCTACAAGCTGTTCAAGGCGCCCAAGACGGTGCCCGACAATCCCTGGGGCGAGGGTGCGACCACCCTCGAATGGACGGTCCCGTCGCCGGCCCCGTTCCATACCCATGAAACCCCGCCCCGAACCGAGGGCTGAAGGAGAGGGTTGCGCGTGTCAGAGACCACCATAGCACCGGACACCAGGGCCGATGCCGCCGCCGACCCGCTGCCGGCGGTCGAGGACTTCGTCGCCCTTCTGAAACCGCGGGTGATGTCGCTTGTGGTGTTCACCGGCCTCGTCGGCCTGGTGGTGGCGCCCGGCGCCATCCATCCCGTCATCGCCGCGGTGGCTTTGCTGTGCATCGCCGTCGGCGCCGGCGCATCGGGTGCCATCAACATGTGGTACGACCGCGACATCGACGCCGGCATGCGCCGCACCCGCGAGCGGCCGATCCCCGCCGGCCGCATGGAGGCGGGCGTGGCGTTGGGTTTCGGGACGACTCTGGCGGTCGGATCGGTGGCGGTCATGGGCCTTGCCGTCAACTTGGCGGCGGCGGCGCTGCTGGCGCTGACCATCGGCTTCTACGTGTTCGTCTACACCATCTGGCTGAAGCGGCGCACGCCCCAGAATATCGTCATCGGCGGCGCCGCCGGGGCCTTTCCACCGATGATCGGCTGGACCGCGGTAACCGGCGACGTGACCCTGATGCCGGTGATCCTGTTCGCCATCATCTTCTTGTGGACGCCGCCCCATTTCTGGGCGCTGGCACTCTATAAGGCCGATGAATACGCCGCCGTGAACGTGCCCATGCTGCCGGTGGTGGCGGGGCGCCGGGAGACCCGGCGCCAAATCCTGCTCTATTCCTGGATCCTGGTTCCGCTGACCGTGCTGCCCTGGGGGCTGGGCTATGCGGGCGCGATCTACGGCGGCGCCGCGCTTGGCCTCGGCGCCCTGTTCCTGGCCGGCGCCTTCCGGGTCTGGCGCGATGACACCGATCGCGCCGCCAAGGCCCTGTTCGCCTATTCGATCCTTTATCTGTTCCTGCTGTTCCTGACGTTGATGGTGGACGCGCTGGTCCCAGGCGCGCGGGGGGCGGCATGAGGCCCGAGCGGACGAGACCAGCCGAGGAGGCGGGCGAACGGCGCGCCCGCCGCCAGAGGGGCCGTAACCTGGCGATGCTGGCGGTCCTCGGCGGCCTTGCCGCGCTGTTCTACGTCATCACCATCGTCAAGATGAGCGGGGGCGGCTGATGGCGCGCGGGGCGAAGGCGAACCGGATCACCGGCCTGGCGGCGGCCCTGGCCGCCGTCCTGATGGTCGGCGCCAGCTTCGCGGCGGTGCCGCTCTACCGCATCTTCTGCCAGGTGACGGGTTTCGGCGGCACCACCCAAGTCGCATCCCGGGACCTGGCCGCGCGCGTCGCCGTCGACAGCCGCGTGATCACCGTGTCCCTCGTCGGCAACGTCAATTCCCGTCTGCCCTGGTCATTCGTGCCGGTCAAACGAAAAGTCGCCCTGCGCCTCGGCGAGAATGCCCTGGTCTACTACCGCGCGACCAACCTCGGCGACCGGCCCGTCACCGGGGTCGCCACCTTCAACGTCACGCCGCACAAGGCGGGGCCTTATTTTGCCAAGGTCGAGTGCTTCTGCTTCACCGAACAGACCCTCGCCCCCGGCGAGAGCGTCGACATGCCGGTCAGCTTCTTCGTCGATCCCGAACTGGCCAAGGACCGCAAACTCGACG
>JAWWBR010000038.1:0-26155 GCA_033720855.1 Alphaproteobacteria bacterium | reverse complement strand
CATCGGAGGTGCGAAGGCCTGCGTTCGGCCGTGAGTCCTCAGATATCCGCTTCAGAAACATCAGTCCAGTCGCTCTCTCGGGACTTTCCATGGCGCCGGTGCCGGCGGCGCAAATCCCTTGTGATGCCCCGTAAACCGCAATCCTACGGTGGTCAAAAGAGACTAATCTTAGCTTAACGGTTTCTTGTCCGCTTCCCGCTGTTCATTTCTCCCGCTCCCGTGCTTTGCGCACCAGGCCCCCCACATGCGGCGGTAGGCCGCCTCGATTCGGCGGGCGAAGCCCTTAGCGTCACAGAGCGGCGAGGCTGTCATGCGCTGGCGCAACCTGGCGCGTAGCCCGGCAAGGCGGTCGAGGTCGCCGGCAAGCGCGACGGCGGTCTCGACATAGGCCTCCCGATCCTCCGCAATCAGCTCGGTCAGGCCGAGGCGGGTCAGGAGGCTCGCCCCGACCCGGCCCGAATGGCGATCGCCCAAGAGCGTCACCACCGGAACCCCCATCCACAGCGCCTCGCAGGTGGTGGTGGTGCCGTTGTAGGGGAAGGGGTCGAGTCCGATGTCGACCCGGCCGTAGGCGCCGAGATGGCCCGACTTCGACGGGATCCGCGAGAGCAATTCCAGGCGCTCGGAGCCAATACCGCATTCAGCGAACAGCGCTTCGTACCGCTGCCTTGTTTCCTCATCGGCCATCGGTCCGCTCTTGATGATGAGCCGCGAGCCCTCCACCTTCTCGAGGAGGCGCGACCAGGCCTCGACGACCTTGGGCGTCACCTTGGACAGATTGTTGAACGACCCGAAGGTGACCCGTCCGGTCTCCAGGGCGGGAAGGGGGCCGATGTCCGGGGCGCTCGCCGAAGGGGCGTAGCAGAGGAAGCCGTCGGGCAGGCGCACCAGGGTCTCGCTGTAATAGGCGTCGTTTGCGCCTTCGGGATCGGCGACGGCGTCGGTCAACCGGTAATCCATCGCCGAGAGACCGGTGGTGTTGGGATACCCCAGCCACGTCACCTGAACCGGAGCCGGACGGTAGGTGAAAACCCCCAACCGGTGATTCGCCGTGTGCCCCGCCAGGTCGACGAGGATGTCGACCCCGTCTTCGCGGATCCTTTCCGCCACCACGTCATCCCGTTCGCCCACGGTCGAGTGCCAGCCGTCCGCATGCTTCCGAAAGCGCTGCGTTATATGGCTTGGATGGCTTACCTCTGCGTAGCAGAACACTTCGTAATGAGTACGGTCGTGGTTTGCGATCAGGGGTTCCAGGAAATAGCCGACCGAATGCTCGCGGAAATCGGGGGAGACGTAGCCGATGCGCAGGCGGCGATCCGGGTCGGGCACGTTGCCGTGTCCCCGTGCCGCGTTTGCCGCCCCCGCCGCGCCGTGGACGGTGTCCCAGCGGCGGCTTTCCGAGAAGATCTCGGCTTGCGAGAACGCCTCGTCGTAATTCATGTCGAAAACGAGGTTGCTGTGTGCCTTGAAGAACTTGGGATCCAGCTCGAGCGCTCTACGATAGGCGGAATACGCCTCACTTATCCGGCCCTGGGATTTGAGAGTAATTCCCAGGCTGTTATGGGCGAGAACGGAATCGGGCTTTAATTCGAGAACCTTGTTGTAGGCCTCTTTCGCCTCCCGCAGCCTGCCGAGACTGCGGAGCGCGTTTCCGAGGTCACCATAGACGTCTGCGGATTCAGGCGCAGCCTTCAAGACCTCGCGAAAAAGGTTGATTGCTTCTGTTACTTTACCTTGGTCCTTGAGGGTGACGGCAAGGTTTCTCTGGGCAGAGAGATAATCGGGTTTTATGTCCAATGCCTTGCGGTATTCCGCCTCGGCTTCTCCGAGTCTTCCCAGATCGTAGAGGGCGCCGGCTAAATTATTGTGAACCTCGGCGACGCTGGCATCGAGTTCTAGGGATTTGCCGTAAGCCGCTATCGACTCCCCTGATTTCCCTTGATCTCGCAGCGCGTTGCCGAGGTTGTTGTAGGCTTCGGGATAATCCGGTTTGAGTCTTATGGCCTCGCGAAACGCGGCTTCCGCTTCATCCAATCGGCCGAGTTCCTTGAGGACATTGCCGAGATTGTTAAAGGGTTCGGGAATTTTTGGATTGATGGCGATGGCCTGCCTGATCAGCCCCTCAGAAGTCTCCGCACTGCCCTCCTGCAGAGCAATAACACCCAGCAAATGGAGGGCATTGGGCTCATTGGGCGTGTCGGCGAGAATTTCTTCGTAGCAGCGTTTGGCTTCGGCCAGTCGTCCGCCTTGATGGTGAGCAAGGGCGATGGTCAAAGTCGGTTTTCCGCCGGCCGAAGACGAGTGATTGCGCGGATTCTTCATCGCCGATCAAGGGAGGCATAGCTCGGAGCGCGGGCCATCACGGCGTCTCGGCCTTTCGGCGCCCCTGCGCGAAGCCGCGGCAATAGCTTGCGGAAGGCGGTTGAACCTCCGTCGGTTTCCAGCCCCTCACGCCCTTCATCCGCGCGGCGCGCAGCATGGCGAGCATGCAATGGAGGGTCGGGACCCACCAGTTGCTCTCGTTGTTGCTGTATTGTTTGCCGGGGTAGAACTCCATGACGAATTGCTTGCCCGGATACCCCTTTGCCATCCCGCCTTGATATGGGCTGAGGTCGTCGAGTATCGCCGATTCGAGGCACAAGAGGTCGTCACAGACCGACGCCGCCTTGTCGAGGCCGAGCAAGTCGGAGAAGTCGTCGATGGCGACGGCTTCCCTGGCGCCGCGCTTCAGCGCTTCGAATGTCCAAAAGCCGTCCCACGCGCCGATGTCGAGGACCCGTTTGCCCGAAAGGTCCGGTGGGACCTTATAGGCCTCGACACTCATTGGCGCCCATCCGGGCGTGGTGATGCCGCCCGGCAGTTCTATTTTGTGATACCGGTACGGGAATTCCTCGACCCGACGTCTGATCTCATCGATTTCCATCACTCAAACCTAGCAGCGCATCCGTCTCCGGGCTATGCCCCTCGGCCCACAAAGAATAACGGTTTTGGCAACAGGCATACATGGCAGAGGCCAAATCCCATACCCTCCATTTGCCTGCGGGGCGCGTATGATCGGCCGACAACGCCTAGATTTGGTTAACGGCGCGTCGCGTGATGCCGTCGCCGCGTTTATTCGTGGGCGGAAGGGACGTACAGGTCTTTTGGCGCTGGCATGCCCTGTACTGGCCCGGATTTTCCGAGCTTCGCCCCACCCAATGAGCCATGAGAATCGGATTTGCGGAGCTGCCGATTGTTGCTGGCTAAAGGCGTTGCCCCCTATGGTTAACTTTTTTATTAATTTCTTAGGTCTTTTTCCGCTACTCTCTCGCCCCTGAACCCCATGATTCGCAAGGATTTACATGGCGCTCGACGAAGACAGCAAGGATCGCGAGGCGCAAAAGAAGCCGCCCGCCGCCGCGCCGCCCGCAGATCAGGCCGCCAAGCCCAAGGGCGCGGGCAAGGTTGCGACCGGGATTAAGCCTGCGGACAAGGCCGCCGAGCCCTCCACATCGGCGGAGCCGGAAACGGCGAAATCGGCGGTCGAGGGGCCTCCGGGGCGGTCCGAGGGCGCGCCAAAGACGGTTCCCGGGAAGGTACGGCGCGGCGGATCGGCCGCGACAGGGGTGAAACTCGGCGCGGCCCAGGGCGCTGCCGAGGAGCCATCGTCGGCTGGCGCGGCCAAGCCGTCCGAGCCGGCCGCCGCGGCCGGCGCGGACGAGCAGGCCCAGCCACAGCGCAGGTGGTCGGTCTCGCGCGCGGCCCTCAAGGCCGATGTCGATGATCCGTTGCTCGGCTGCCTCGCCCTAATGACCAAACTGCACGAGCGCACCCAGTCGGCCGAAGCCCTGGTCTCGGGCCTGCCGCTGGAGGACGGTCGCCTGTCGCCGGAATTGTTCCTGCGCGCGGCCGAACGCGCGGGGCTGACCGGCAACATCGTCAAGCGGCCGCTCTCGGGCATTCCCGATTTCGCACTCCCGGTGGTGCTGCTGCTGCGCGAGGGCAGCGCCTGCGTGCTGGCGCGCCGGCCCGATGCCGACAGTTACGAGATCCTGACCCCTGAGAGCGGCGGCGCGCAAAGCCTCTCGGCCGAGGCGCTCGGGGAGGCCTACAGCGGCTATGCCATCTTTGTCAGGCCCGAATACGTCGATGACGACCGGCTCGGCGGCGGCGCGCTGAGCCCACCAAAGCGCTCCTGGTTCTGGGGCACCGTGTTCCAGTTCTGGCCCACCTACAGCCAGGTCATCATCGCCTCGCTGCTGATCAATTCCTTTGCCCTGGTGCTGCCGCTGTTCATCATGAACGTCTATGACCGGGTCGTGCCCAACAACGCCATCGAGACCCTGTGGGTGCTGGCGATCGGAGCCGGGACGGCGATCTTTTTCGACTTCTTCATGCGCATGCTGCGCGGCTATTTCGTCGATTCGGCGGGCAAGCGGGCCGATACCCTGCTGTCGGCGCAGATCTTCGAGCGCGTCCAGGATATCCAGATGTCGTCGCGGCCCGGCTCCGCCGGCGCCTTCGCCAATATCCTGCGCGATTTCGAGACCGTGCGCGAATTCCTGACCTCGGCCACTGTGACGGCGTTCGCCGATATCCCGTTCATTGCGCTGTTCATCCTGGTGATCTACCTGATCGCCGGACCGGTGGCGTTTATCCCGGCGGTGGCCGTGCCCATCGCGCTGATCGTCGGCATCATCCTGCAGGCGCCCCTCAAGTCGGCGATCTCCAAGACCCAGGTCGAGGCGGCGCAAAAACACGGCATCCTGGTCGAGACCATCGGCGGGCTGGAGACCATCAAGAGCCTCAACGCCCAGGGCCGCCTGCAGAGCAAATGGGAGCAATTCGTCGCCAAAACCGCGGCTTCCAGCCTCCAGGTGCGGGTATTGGCACTGGGCATCATCACCGTCTCCATGTTCCTGACGCAAATCTCGACCATCGGCGTCATCGTCTACGGCGTCTACCTGATCCAGGATGGGGTGCTGACCACCGGCGCCCTGATCGCCGCCGTCATCCTCAACGGCCGGGCGCTGGGGCCTTTGTCCCAGGTCGCCAACCTGCTGGCGCGCATGAACCAGTCGATGTCGGCGTTGGGCGCGCTCAACAACATCATGTCGCTGCCGGTGGAGCGCCCGGCGGGCAAGCGCTTCCTGCAACGCCCGACCTTCCGCGGCGCGATAAACTTCCGCGAGGTCAGCTTCACCTATCCCGGCGCCGACCTGGCGGCCCTCGACAAGGTCAGTTTCTCCATCAATGCCGGCGAGCGGGTCGCCTTCATCGGCCGCGTGGGGTCGGGCAAGAGCACGGTGGCGAAACTGATCCTCGGGCTTTATGCCCCCGATGAGGGCGCGGTCCTGGTCGACCGCACCGACCTGCGCCAGGTGGATCCCATCGATCTCAGGCGCAACATGGGGGCGATCCTGCAGGACAGTTTCCTGTTCCACGGCACCGTGCGCGACAATATCGCCCTCGGCGCCCCCAATGCCGATGACGAGGCGATCCTCGAGGCGGCGGTCACGGCCGGTGTTCACGAATTCGTCCGCCGTCATCCCCACGGTTACGACCTTATGGTGGGCGAGCGGGGCGAAGGGCTGTCCGGGGGCCAGCGCCAGGCCGTGGCCCTGGCCCGGGCACTGGTCCGGAAGCCGCCGATCCTGGTCCTCGACGAGCCCACCAGCGGCATCGACGTCGGCACCGAGAAGGCCTTCATCTCCCGCCTGGCGCCGACGCTCAGGGGGCGAACCCTGGTTCTGGTCACCCACCGGGCCTCCCTTCTGCCCCTTGTCGAACGCATCATCATTCTCGATCAGGGCCGGGTGGTCGCCGACGGCCCCAGGGCAGAGGTCCTCGAGGCGCTGAATTCGGGCAAGATCAAGGTGGATCAAGCGTAAGCGTATTGGACCGGTCATGAGCTCCCTCCGCACTCCCTCAGGTTCCCGCAAGGACGCGGCGTTTGCGCCGGTGCGGCTCGGTGCGCGCATGGAACGGCCACCGGCCCTCGGGTTCATGCTGATCATGGGCGTGGCGGCGTTCCTGGTGGTGGCCGTGATCTGGGCCGATTGGGCGATCCTTGACGAGGTCACGACGGGCCAGGGCCGGGTCATCCCGTCCAGCCAGGTTCAGGTGGTGCAGAACCTGGAGGGCGGCATCGTCCGCGAGATCCTGGTCCGCGAGGGGGAAATCGTCAAAAAGGGCCAGGTGCTCCTGCAGATCGAAAACACCGCCTTCGTCGCCAGCTACGGGGAGCTCAGGGCCAGGCATCTGGGCCTGATGGCCGCCGTCGCCAGGCTCCGCGCCGAGGCCCACCAGAAGCCGCTCGAGTTTCCGCCCGAGCTGTTGGTCGAGGGCCGCCCCATTGCCGAACGGGAGCGCTCGCTCTATCTCGCCCGGCAGAGCGAACTCAAGGCGCAACTCGCCGTGTTCGAGCAACAGGTCGCCCAGCGCAAGCAGGAGCTGACCGAGCTGCAGAGCCGCGAAACCCACCTCACCAAGACCGTCGCCCTGATCGACGAGGAACTGCGCATCACCAAGCCGCTGGTGGACCAGGGCGTGGTGCCACGGATCGAATATATCCGCTTGCAGCGCCAACTCAGCGAACAGCAGCGCGAACTCGATGCCGTGCGCCTGGCCCAACCCCGGGCCCGCTCGGCGATGCGCGAGGCCAACCGCCGCATCCAGGAGCGTTTCCTCGGCTTCAAGGCCGAGGCCCAGCGCGACCTCACCCAACGCCAGACCGAGCTGGCCGCGGTCAAGGAGTCCATTGTCGCTGCGCGTGACCGCGTGCAACGGACCGAGGTGCGATCGCCCGTGCGCGGCATCGTCAAGCAGGTGAAGGTTTCCACCGTGGGCGGCGTGGTGCGCCCTTCCATGGACCTTGTGGAAATCGTGCCGCTGGACGATACGCTGCTGGTCGAGGCCAAGGTCCGCCCTCAGGACATCGCCTTCATCCGCCCCAATCAGGACGCCACGGTGAAGATCACCGCCTACGATTTTTCCATCTATGGCGGGCTCAAGGCCAAGGTCGAGCGCATCAGCGCCGACGCCATCACCGAGCCCGACAGCAGCGGGCGGGAGGAAAGCTATTACAAGATCATCGTCCGCACCGAGCGCAATTACCTGGGGACGCGGGCCGAGCCGCTTCCCATCATCCCCGGGATGGTCGCCACCGTCGATATCCTGACCGGCAACAAGTCGGTGCTGGATTATCTCCTGAAGCCGGTGCTGAAGGCCCGCGACCGCGCCCTGAGAGAGCGCTGAGGTGGTGTCATGGCTTTCCCCCTCACACCCCTTTTAGCGAGATTGGCGCTGATCGCCGCCATCGCCTGGACGGTCCCCGGGACGGCCAAGGCACAGAACGCGCCGCCCCGGCTGTTCGGATCGATAGAGTTCATCGGCGGCAGCCTGGAGGCGTTGCCCGAATGGACCCGGGTGCTGCGTAAGGTCAAGGCGGAGACCGCGATCTACGAAGCGTGCAGCCGGAACATCGAAAAATGCCCGTCCCCCGGCGTTGCCGCGTGGCGGGCCCATGTGCGGTCGCTCGAGGGCCTGCCCCGCAAGGAGCAGTTCACCCGGCTCAACGCCTTCCTCAACCGCTGGACCTATCGCCTGGATTCGGAGAATTTCAGCGTCGAGGACTATTGGGCGACGCCGCTGGAATTCCTCGACCGTTCGGGGGATTGCGAAGATTACGCGATCATCAAATACGTCTCCCTCCGGGCGCTGGGATTCCCGGTCGAGAAGATGCGCATCGTGGTGGTCAAAGACACGCTGAGGAACATCGCCCATGCCGTGCTCGCGGTCTATGTCGACAATGATATATTGATCATGGACAGTCTGTTCGACGGGGTCCTGTCGCACAGGTTCGTGACCTTCTATGCGCCGCAATATTCGGTGAACGAAAAGACGCGTTGGGCCCACATCATGCCCATGAGGCCGCGGCGTCTGGCCAATCCGGGAGTTCACAGATAATGACGTCGAGAAACGACAACACCGACTTCGATCTCGTCTTCACCGAGGCCGAGGACGCCGATGCCCCCAAAACCGGCAGATTGTTGACGCGGGCGGCGCTGCTGATTGTCGCCTTGGTCGTGATCGCCGGTGCGCTGGTTTACTGGGCGCTGCAAGATCGGGAACGGCAGCTCTTGGGCGACCTCAAGCAGCGCACCGAGATCCTCGCCAGCACGCGCGCCGAGGTGTTGAAGACCTGGCTCGACGGCCTAGGGGTATCCGGGGAGCGGCTCAGCCGCAGCGAACTCTTCCGCCTTTTTGCCGCAGAAGTGGGCCTGAGCGGCGGCTTGCCGCCGCAGAGCAGTCCTTTGGCCGCGCAGACCCCGTATATGATTCAGGCCGTCACCGAATACGCGAGCCAGGAGGGGCTGATCGGTGTCTATATGGTCGACCGGCGGGGCCGCGCGGTACTGGCGAGCGGCGGCGCGCCCCCTTTGACCAGGGCGCAGCGGGATGCCGCGGTTGCCGTCTATGCCAGCAAGAAACGCCAGGTCACGCCGGCCCGGGACTCGAAGCAAGGCCTGGTTGCCGACGTCATCCTGCCGGTGGCGCCGCCCCAGGAGAGGAATCCGGACAAACCGCGCACCGTTGCCGGCGTATTCGTCTTCACCACCCTGATCCAGGCCGAGATCGGCGATATCCTGAAGCCGACCCCGCTGATGGGGCAGGGCGAAAGAACCCGTCTGGTTCAGTTTGCCGGCGCGTCCCCCGCCGAGCTCGATCCGCGGTCCCAACCCAGCCTGATCGCGCGCAGCTGGGGGGAAGGGCTGACCGAGGGGCAGCCGCTCCGATTCGCCATGCGCGGGTCCAGTTCGGGCGCGACACCGGTATTCTCTTCCGGCGCCTGGGTGCCGGGCATGCCCTGGCTTGTCGTCCACGAGATCGATGCCCAGCGCGCCCTTCAGCCGCTCAAGAGCTTCACATGGGGTGTGGTCGGCTTTGCCGCCGTCGTCACCCTGTTGTTCGTGGCCGCCTTCACCGCCTTCTGGTGGCACCAGGCGAGCGATCACGCACAGGCGCTGGCCTCGCAGTACAGGGACCTCGGCAGCCGCATCAACGCCCAACGCCGGTTTCTGGAAAACGTCATGGGGACGCTCACGGAAATGGTCGGCCTGAAGGACGCGTCGGGGACGTATGTCTATGTCAACCCGTCCTTCGCCAAGGCGGTCGAGCGGAGCCAGCAGGAGGTCACGGGGCTCGACGACAGCGAGGTCTTCGGACGCGGAACCGCCGAGGGGCTGGAACGAACCGACGCGCAAGCGGCGGAGGCGGAGGAACCGGTGATGGCCGAAAAGGTGATCCACCTTCCCTCCGGGCCTAAGCATCTGCAATTCACCAAGGTGTCCTACCGGGAGGAGGATGGCACGGCCAGCGGAATCCTCAGCGTGGCTCGCGACGTGACCGCCCTGCGGGATGCGGAGGCCAAACGCCAGGCCGCCTTCCGGCAGATGACCAGAGCCCTGGTCAAGACCATAGAAACGGTCGATCCGTTCCTGGCCGGCCATACCCAAAACGTCCATGAGGTCGGGCTCGCCATCGCCGAGGGCCTGGGCCTGGGCGGCGACGAAGTCTCCACCATCGACATTACCGCGATGTTGGCGCAGATCGGCAAGGTCTCGATCCCCAAGGAGATCGTCGCCAAATCGACGCGTCTGAGCGATGCCGAGTTCGAAATCATGAAGACCCATGTGAACCACGCCGTCGGCATCTTGAGCGGCGTGGAGTTCGGCCTGCCTGTGGTGGAAACCCTGGCCCAGATTTACGAACGGCTCGACGGCAGCGGCTACCCCAATGGGGCGAGCGGTGATGAGATCAATCTAGCGGCGCGTATCCTCGGCGTTGCCGACGTTTTTTGCGCGCGGGTCGAGCGCCGGTCCTACCGTGAGCCGATCACGGCCGAGGCAGCCTTGGATATCCTCGCCGCCAATGACGATAAATACGATTCCCGCGTGGTCGAGGCGCTCAAGGCCTATCTGAATACGGTGGCCGGGGAAAAGTTTCTCGCCCGCATCCAGGCCGAGTGAGGTCGCGGTCGCGGCATTCAGCGGGTGAGGTTGTCCATCCGTCTCATGTACAGGGCAAGGCAGGCCAGCAGGGCCAACAGCACGCCGCCCACCACCAGGAAGGCGTTCCTGATCCCCACCAGTTCGACCACGGCTCCCATGATCACGGGGATCACGGTCATGGCCAGCCGGTTGGCGGTGGCCCGGAGCGCCACGGCCTTGCCCTGATCGCTGGAATCGGCTGCTTGGGCGATGATCGATAGCATCAGCGGCTGGACCGTCCCGAGGGCCGCGCCCCGGGCGACGATCGCCAGCATCAAGAGGGCGTAGGTGGCCAGCAACGGGGTGATGGAGATGAAGACGACGGACAGCGCCACGGTCGCCATGAGCAGCCAGAAACGGTTGAAGAGTCGAGTCAAGGGGCCGGTGGTCAGGGCGCCAAAGGCGCCGACGACGAGAAACGCCGAGGTCAGCGTGCCGATCGCGGTTCCGGTCAGGCCGATGCTTTCGAGGTAGACCACATAGAACGAACTCTGGATTCCCTGGCCGGACTGACGCAGAACCGAGATCATGACCACCAGCAAGATGGCGGGGATCGCCAGCAATGCCACCGCATCGCGGTAGGCCTGGATGCGGGGGCGGAAGTCGGCGATACGAATATCCGCCGGTGCGGCCACGGGGTCGTCTTCGGCACGCGGCAGAATAGCCACGGCAAGCAAGACGCCCGACGTCCACAGCGTCATGAAAAGAAAGGCACCGACTTCGCCAAACAGATCCCAGATGGCGCCCACAAGGGGAGGTCCCACGAGCGTCCCGAGCCGCGTCACGAACGCCAGGCGCCCGGCATATGTGGGGTGCCCCTGCATGCGCTGGCCGACCAAGGCCTGGGCGCTGATCCAGCCCATCGAGATCGCCAGTCCGACCAGCATCTGCAGCACGATCAATGCCGGAATCCAGGGCAGGAAGGGGTAAAGGGGGGTCAGACAGACAACCAGGGCCCCAAACACGGTGATCACCCGACGCGCGCCCAGGCGATCGATCAAGGCACCGCCCGGGATCGAGAGCAGCAGCGGCAGGAAGGTATAGGCGCCCAGTGAGATGCCGATCATCATCGGCGAGGCATCGAGTTTGACCAGCCACAAGGGAACAACGACCCACACGATGTTCGAGGTTCCGCTGGAGAAGATCCCGCAAATGTAGACCGCTGCCTGAAGGCGAAAACTGATCGCGCCGCTCTCGCTTTGCGCCATGAAGATTTTCCTTAGGCGGCGTGGCTACGGCGCCGCCCGGCGGCGGTTCGCTGCGTCGGCCGGTCGCCAGTTCCTGCGGTTGGGCCCGCCGCCAAAGCGATCACACCAAGGGCGCGCGCCGAGGCACGCCGCCAGCGGCGCCCGGCGCCGCTCGGATGGAAAAAGACCGAATAGCCGCTCGGTCAGGCGCTTTCGAGGATTTTGTCCTTGGAGGCGTCGAAGCGATAGCGCGGCAGGGTGTCGAGGTCGGTGCCGGTGACGCGGACCACCCAAGCCTTTTCGGGATGGGCGGTGGAGTGGATCACGCCCGGCCCATAGGCACGGGCCACGCCCGGGGTGATGGAATAGACTTCCTCTATCTCCAGCTCGGTGTGGTCGTCGTCCTCGGCATTGGTGCGACGCCACACGGTCATTTCCGTCGAGCCCAAGGCATTGCCATAAATTGCCCAGGATTCACCATGGCTGTGGGGATTGCCCCTCTTGCCCGGTTCCTGCACGTGGGCCAGCACGTAAACGTCGGTGTCCTTGTCGTGATACAACACGCGCTTGCCCGGCGGTGTGTCGTCATTCCAGGTCTCGGCGACGAAATCGGCATTGTCTAGCAGCTTTTCGAGATTCCCCCGTACCTCCTCGCGCCCCGCGTCGTTGGGCGCACGGGTAAGGATGTCGTGGCAATCCTGGCAGAATTCTTCAAGGGTATAGGCCATTGTTTCCTCCAGTTCCATGTCCGAGCCGGGCGCCGAACATCGGCCGCCACCGCGCCCGACAGCAATGATGCATGTCGTTGATAGTACGGAAAATCCTCAATCGCGGCAAGGCGCCTACCGCGCCCCGGTCGTGGCAGGCGCCACAAGGCTTTGCCCGCCGCTTAGGATGGCTTATCCTAGCGGTGAACGAAATCGCCGGACCGGTCCGGCACGGTAAACTCATGGCGGGACCAGGAAGCCTGCGGGAGAGGGCCATGGAACCCAATCCAGAGAACTATCAATTCGACTTGGAGGAAAAGCTCCGCTCGGTCGTCGGCTTGCGCGCGACGGTGCCGGCGGATGCCCATAGCGCCGAGCGCCTCGGGACCGAGCGCGCGGGCAGCGGATGCGTCATCTCCGCGGAAGGTTTGGTCGTTACGGTCGGGTACCTGGTGACCGAGGCGGAGAGCACTTGGCTGGTATCCAGCGAAGGGCGCGTGATTCCGGCGGACGTGGTTGGTCGCGATACCGAAACCGGTTTCGCTTTGGTTCAGGCCCTGGAGCCCCTCGATGTGGAGCCTTTCAGGCTGGGGCGGTCGTCGGACATCGCCGTCGGCGAGCGCGTGGTCGTCGCCGGTGCCGGCGGCATCGAGAGCGCCGTCGATGCTCGCGTTGTGGCCAAGCAGGAATTCGCGGGATACTGGGAATATCTGCTCGACGAGGCGATCTACACCACGCCGCCCCATCCCCATTGGGCGGGGACCGCCCTCATCAGTGGTGACGGCGGCCTGGTCGGGGTGGGATCGTTGTTCGTGCAGCAGGTCACCCGCAGCAACACGCCGATCGACGTGAATATGATGATTCCCATCGACCTGTTGCCACCCATCATCGACGACCTCGTGCGGTTCGGCGCCGTGAACCGGCCGTCCCGCCCCTGGATCGGTATGCAGGCGGCGGAATTCGGCGACAACCTCGTGGTCGTGGGCCTGACCGACAACGGTCCCGCCGAAGCGGCAGACATTCGCGTCGGCGACGTGATCATCGGTGTCGGCAGCAAACCGGTGGAAAGCCTGGGCGACCTGTTTCGGCGCATGTGGGAACTGGGAGAGGCTGGGGTGAAGGTGCCCCTCAATATCTTCCGCAACGGCGAACAACTGGAAATCGGGATCAAGTCCGAGGACCGCTCGCGAAACTACAAATCACCCAAGCTCCATTAACGGGGCTTGAACGGTCCCGGGAGGACGCGATGCTCGACGAACTCGACAAAGAATTCCCCGATTGGCGCGACTACACCCAAGAAGAACTGGACGCACAATATAATCAGGCCAGCCTGGTCCCCGATAACTCGGGCTTCAAGCAGCAAAAGATCGAGCTTAGCGCCGCGGCCAGGACCGAGCTCGATTGCATGCTCGACGTCGCCTATGGGCCGACCAAGGCGGAGGTCCTCGACATCTTCCTGGCGCCGTCCAAGGGGGCGCCAATCAACATCTTCATTCACGGCGGGGCGTGGAAAGCCGGGCACAAGGACGAGGTGTCCTACCCCGCGCCCGTGTTCCACAACGCCGGCGCAAATTACGTTGCCGTCAATTTCGACCTGGTTCCCGATGTCATGCTCGAGGAGCAGGTTCGCCAATGCCGCGCGGCCATTGCCTGGGTCTACCGCAACGCCGAGACTTTCGGCGGAGACCGCGATCGTATTTTCGTCTCGGGGCATTCGTCGGGGGGGCATGTCACCGGCGTGATGACCATCACCGACTGGGAGGGCGTCTATGGATTGCCGGCGGATCTGATCAAAGGGGCGGCGCCATTTTCCGGCATGTTCGACCTGGCGCCTGTGATCAAGAGCTGGCGCAATTCCTACCTCAAAATGGATGAGGAGCGGGCGTTTGCCCTGAGCGCCATCCATCATATCCCCGAGGTCCCCATCGACTTGGTGTTGGGCTACGGGACCAAAGAACTGACCGAGTTTCAGCGCCAGTCCTGCGATTTCGCCAAAGCATGGCGCGCCGCGGGCCAGGCCTGCCGGCTTTTGGAGGTGCCTGGGCGGCACCATTTCGAAGTAGGGGCGGATTTCGGGAATCCGCAAAGCCCGGTAATCCAGGCGATCTTCGACCAAATGTCTCTTTAGTGGGACCGGTTCCCTCAGGATGCCGCCTTGCGGTCGTCGCCCGGGGCGTCGAGCCTGCTCGCCGGAAGCGTGACACGAACAGACGTGCCCTCTCCCTTTTTGCTCTCGATATTGATCGTACCCTGGTGCATTTCGGTCATGGTACGAGCCAGGGGTAGGCCGAGCCCGGCGCCTTCGTATTTGCGTTTGAGGCCTGTTTCCACCTGGGAGAAGCGCTCGAGCGCTCGTGGAATGTCCTCTTCGGACATGCCGATCCCGGTGTCGGTGATGGTCACGTGCACCGGCCCGCCGGCGCGGTGATCCATTTCAACCGTCACGGTGCCGCCCCGCGGCGTGAATTTGATCGCATTCTGCAGGAGATTGATGAATATCTGCTTGAGCCGGCGCTCATCGCCGAGTAACGGGGGCACGTAGGGGGCGAAGTTCGAAATCAGGGACACGCCGGCCCGCTGTGCCTGTTCGTCGACCAAAACGATGCAGGTTTGCAAGACGCCGGTCAGGTCTACAAGCTCTTCATCCAGTGCCGCCTTGCCCACCTCGACCTTGGACAGGTCGAGGATATCGTTGATCAGGCTCAACAGGTGTTTGCCCGAATCGTTGATGCCCTGGATGTAGTCCTTGTATCGCGACTCGGCGACATCGCCATACATGCCGTTCGCCATGATCTCGGAAAAGCCGATGATGGCATTGAGCGGCGTGCGCAATTCATGGCTCATGTTGGCCAGGAATTCGGTTTTCGCCCGGTTGGCCTCCTCCGCGAGATCACGGGCAGCGACCAACTTGGCTTCCGCGTTCTTGAGATCGGTGATGTCGGTATAGGTCATGACCCGCCCGCCGCCGGGCATGGGTTTGCGGTAGACGTTGATAATCGTGCCGTTAGGGCGACGATGGATGCTATGGCGGACCTGGTTCGAGCCCGCCAGATCCAACCGTCGTTGGATGCCTTCTTCCTCGGTGCCGTGGCCGGCGTCGAACTCCCCTTTTGCGGCGAAGATCTCCAGCACTCTGCGATACGGCATGCCCAGCGTGACTTCATTGGGGCCGAGGTCCATCAGCCGCAGATAGGCGTGGTTGAACAACGCGACATTGAGATCCGAGTCGAGAACCAAAAGGCCTTGGTTGATGTTATCCAGGGTCGTCGTGAGCAGGTCGGATTTCTTGGCAAGCTCTCTCTCCGTACTGACCAGTCTGCTGATATCCGTGTAGGTGGCGACGAATCCGCCGCCCGGCATCGGCGCTCTCTCGATGCGCACGACGGTGCCGTCATCTAGGGTGCGGGTGGTATCCTTGATATCGGGTTGCTTGATCAGGCGAAGCCGGGATGAGATGAATTTTTGCGCCTCGTGTTCGTTCATACCGTCGCGGTCGGCCACATAGCGCAACAGGACGGTGTAGTGCATGCCCTTCTTCATCAGCCCGTCGGGAAAGCCGAACAGTTCCTGATAACGCCGATTCCAAAGGGTTATTCGCCCGTTGCCGTCGATCACCCGAATGCCGTGGATGATGTTGTTGGTGGTGATCTCCAACAGTTTGGCGGTGCGCTGGTTTTCCATCGTCAGGCGCAGGTCGGCGGTGACGTCGGTGAAGGTAATGATGGCGCCGCCTCCCGGCAGGTTCTTGCGATAGATGGCGATCACGGTGCCGTCGGGACGATGCCGCAGGTTGCGCCATTCCTCTCCTTCGGGCAGGTTCGCCATCCGCTCGCGCAAGAAGGTGTCGGGGTCGACATCGCCGTACTCTCCGCGCTCGATGAGAAAGCGCAAAATTTCCGAGTAGTGCCGGCCTTTCTTCAGGAATCCCTCGGGGAAATCGTAAAGGTCCTCATAGACCGCATTGAAGTGCAGCAGGCGAAAATCCTTGTCGAAGACGCAGATGCCCTGATTGACGTTGTTGACCACGTTTTCGAGCATGCCGGCCCAAAGGGAGTGCTCCGAGCCGCCATCGGCTTGGTTTAGCGCGATGGTGGCGAGATCGGCCGCGCGTTCGATGTTGCGGCACCGGGCATCGCCGGGCGCATCGCAATTCCGTGTGAACCATGCAAGGGCCCCGATGTGATTACCCCCCGCATCGGCCAGGTGGACACCCCAGACGCGTTCGAAGCCCGGGCAGGAGACGCCATCGAGGGGGAGGCAATGCCGCTGGTGGTCCGCCCCCTTCAACCGGGCTGGCATGAACGGCTCGGCGACTGTGATGTCGCCTGGCGAGAGACCTACGGCGGCCATCACTTCCATCCTTTGCCCGGAGTCCCCAGCGGCGAATAGGGCCGCGGCATCGCCGCCTTCGGCCCCGCCATCGGGTGCGCAGCATAGGGTGCAGATCGCCGTCAGCACCTTATCCATGGGATCGCCGTCCGCAATCGCGCGGAGCACTTGATCGGTCGTGCTACTGTTCATTCCCGGTCTCTGCACCCGTGGCGGCGCAGTCTCAATACCTAGAGATATGCCGCCGGTCATAGGTAGTTTCCGGGGTTCCGGATAACAAAATGTTAAGATCGCGCCGCCGGGAGATCGGCGCAAAACCTCTAAAACAGGGGCAATGGGCGCCCGAAGGCCGGCCCATCAACCCTTCATTAAGGCGATGGCCTCGTCGGTGGTCATCACGCGGCCCATTCGTGGGAACACGCGCTCCATGAAGAACGCGTTGTTGTTGCCGCGGTGGGAATAACAACAATCGCTGACGACGACGATGCCGTAGTCGAGATCGCGGGCGGCGAACACGGTCGAGGCGATGCCCACGTCGGTCGAGCCGCCTGCGATGACGATCGTTGACAGACCGCGGACGCGCAGTTGCAAATCGAGATGGGTCTGATGGAAGGCGCTCCAGCGATGCTTGGGCACCATGACGTCGCCCTCTTTTGGCGCCACTTCGGGGGCGATGGCGGCGCTTTCCTGGCCATGGCGGTGGGCGGGGAGAAAACGGCGTTCGCGTTCGCCCCAGGGGTTGAGGTCCATGTCCGTATCGGTCAGCCGGGTGGCAACATCGGCGCCGTCGGCGGCGTGATCGGCTGCGGCGTAGAAAGCGATCAGGCCTGCGTCATGGGCGCCATTGACGAGCCGGGTCATGTTCTCACGGATGCGCCAATTCTTGAGGTTTTCCTCCTTCACGGGATCGTCGGGGTGAAGGTAACCATTGAGGGTATCGAACAGCACAAGCGCGGCCCGGTCCTTGGTCAAGGCGGGATCGAGGTCGAAATTTCTTGCCATCAACAGGGTCTCCTAAAGCAAGTCGAAGGGTCAGGGGAGGCCTAGTGCGCACCGCGGACTTTATCGATCACCGCCGTGGGGTCATCGGGCGGCGCATCGCCGCGCCAGGCGACGTGACCATCGGGCCGCACCAGCACCAGGGGACTTTCGTAAAGATCGGCGATCCCGGGCTCCGCGATATCGTGGGCGGTGAGGGGAACGCCCCGCGCGGAGGAGGCCTTGACCAGGGCATCCGGCTCCGGCGGTGCGGCGCCCAGCCTGAGCAGCGTAAATCCCTTGCCGAAGAGATCGATCAGCGCCCGACCATCGGCCAGACGCGCATCGGGCGCCCTGGCGCCGGGGCGTGTGGTCGGGCTGTAGCTCTCGCGCTCGACCGGTGGCGGCGGCCCCGGTTCCAGGCAGATCACCGGCGAATCGTCGTAGCGGTAGCCGATCTGAAGGCCGAATGTCGGCGGATTGACGACCTCGTTCATGATGCGCTCACCCACCTCCTTGCGTTCGCGTTCGCCCTCGGGCGAATCTTCCAGGATATGAGGCGTCGGCGTGATCTTCTCGCCGCGTGCATAGCGGGCGGCGGCGAAATCGACGTTGCGTTTGCCGATGGGCCGGCGCTCGGCGGTGTAGGAGTCAAGCAGGCCATCCCCGGCCCATCCGTCCAGCGCCGCCTCGATCTTCCAGGACAGATTGGTGACATCGCCGATGCCCGTGTTCATGCCAAAGCTGCCCGCGGGGGTGAGCTGGTGAACGCAATCGCCGGCAAGAAGGATGCGGCCGTCTTGATACCGGTCGGCGACCAGTTGCCGGCGGATCCATTCGAGCACCGAGAGCGTCTCGTAGTCGAAATCCCGGCCGGCGAACCGCCTGAGATCCGCATCGACGTCGACCTTCGCCCAGGAGTCGGGATCGAGCGATCCCCGCACCTGGAAGCGCCAGATATCCTCGCCGTTTATGGAATTGACAGAGGCCCATTGCCCGTCCGGACCGACGGCGAGATAGCTGCGTCCTTCGCCCTTGTCGTGCATGGTCGCGAATTCGGCCGAGCGGAACAGCACATTGGTGGAATACCCGAGCACCGGCATGCCCTGGAGCCGAATGCCGAGCGCGTCGCGGATCGGGCTGCGCGCGCCCTCGCAGGCGACCACATAGGCGGCGCGCAGCGTTTCCTCGGCGCCATCCTCCTTGACCCTTTGCAGCTTCGCGGTGACGCCGGTGTCATCCTGTTCGACCCCGAGGCAGCGCACGTGGTAGCGCAGGGTCACGGGCTCGAGGCTGCGCGCGCGCTCCTGCAGGGCTGGGTCGAAGACGGTCTGTGGGCAGCGCTGAAAGGCCTCGAGGCAGCCGCGTGGCGGTCGCGCCTCTTCATAGGGTGGATTGGTCTGCCGCGCGATCTCCCAGCCGGTCAAGGTGGTGAAGTAGATATGGTCGCGGGGCCGGCCCCTGGGATAGCCCTTTTCGCGGATGACGTCGGCGATGCCCCAGCGGCGGCAGTATTCCATGGTCCGCATGTTGACGCCGTTGGTCTTGGGGTGGACGACCTCCCCATCGCCCTGTTCTACGAGGACACAAGCAATGCCGCGCCATCCCAGTTCGACGGCCATGGCGAGCCCCACCGGCCCGCCGCCGACGATCAGCACCGGGATGTCGATATCGCCCTTAATCGCTGGGTCCGCGGGCATGCTTTCCTCCCCCATTCCGCCTTTATCTATGGGCGGCCCGGCATGCTCTGTCAATGTCGAGCCGATTGGGAACCGGGGCGCTGCGCCGGGTTGCGCCGCGGCTTTGCTGGGCCTACCCTCGATGGCTGGCGGGAGACGTGCGGTGCCGGATCCCTGGCGCCCGGGACCCTGGAGGAAACGGTTTGAAGAAGCGTGGTGCACGGGTGTGCGGGGCCGTGATGACGGTCGCCGTGTTGTTGCTGGGATCGTTTGCATTGGCGGATTGTGCCGGAAGTCTACCGAGATCGGAGCGCGTCACGAAGTCGAAATGGGCAACCTTCGCGGAGGCCAAGGCGACCTATGATCAGGTTCAGCCTGGACTGACCAACGAGGCCGTCCTCCGGGAGTTGGGCTACGATCCCTACGGCGATACCAATGTCCGGATTCTCAGCTACCTGGACATCCACCGCCGCTTCCGCACCGGGGATACGGCGGCTGCCTCTGCTGTGCCGATCGCGGTCCAGTCCTGCCTGGCGGCCCAGGGCTCTTGCTTCGGCTACGAGGTCAATCTGGAACGCCTCCACCGCAAACGCACCGGCTCGGCGTTCCTCGACCTTCTCAATTTCCGTCGGGTGACTCACGAAACGGGTTGGAAATTCAGGGCGCTGTTCGTAATCCACCACAATCTGGTGGTCTACAAGCTGTGGTCGGGGGAACCCAATATCGACCGGCGCCTGGACGCGGAAAACCCGCTTGGCCCGGTTCAGGAGCCGACCGACGTCATCAAGCGACAGATTCCATGATTGAACTCCCGCCGCGGCGGGCTAAAACACAGGGCAAATTCGGGCCGACGCAGAAGGGGGGCAAAACGAAAACGCTCATGAAAAGATTACCGCTGACCATTGCGACATCCGATTACGATCACATGCGCGATTTCCGCGATGGGGTCGTGACCGCCGAGGGGTTGGATCCGACATGGCTGACCATGGAAATCCACGAAATCTTCACCCGTTTCACCTTCAATCGGGAATGGGAGGTCTCGGAGCTGAGTTTCGCCAAATTCATCGCTCAGGCCACTCGCGAGGAGAGCGACATCACCGCGATCCCGGTCTGGACCTCTCGCCAGTTCCGGTTCTCGTCTTTCTACTGCAACGTCAATTCCGGCATAAGCGAAGCCGCCGACTTCGCCGGGAAGCGCATCGCCGTCCCGGAATGGGCCCAAACCGCCGCCGTTTATACCAGGGGCTGGCTGGAACATAACGCCGGCGTCGACCTGAAGTCGGTCCACTGGGTCCAGGCCGGCACCGAACAGCCGGGTCGCGGCGAGAAGGTGGAATTGAACCTGCCCGAGGGGCTGGAGGTCGAGCGCATCGAGGACAAGTCGATTTCTGAGATGCTTGCGTCCGGCGAGATCGACGGGGCCTTGGTCGCCCGTGCCCCCAAGGTGTTCGAAGCCGGCCATCCCGATGTCAGGCGCGTTTTTCCCAATTACCGCGAGGTCGAGGAGCGCTACTTCGATGAGACCGGTATTTTCCCGATCATGCACGTGATCGCGCTGCGCAAGGACATATTGGCGGACAATCCCTGGATCGCCCGCAATCTTTACAATGCCTTCCTCGAGGCGAAGCAGCGGGCGATGGCTCGCTTCCTCGAGATCAGCGTCTCGCGCTATTGCCTGCCCTGGGCGGTCGACCATGCGGAACAGATGATGCAAAAGTTCAATGGCGACATCTTTCCCTATGGCATCGATGCCAACCGCAAGACCCTGGAGGCCTTCTGCCAATACGCCTTCGAGCAGGGCATCGCCCATTACCACGCCAAGCCGGAAGACCTGTTCGCCAAAGGCTCCGACGTGGACGTCCAGATCTAGGGGGAATCGACACCATGGCCCGATCGACCGAACCGCCCAAGCTGCGCCGGCCCAAGCATGACGGCCGCACGCCGGCACGCAAAGCGCCGCCGGGGGCCTGCGACACCCATTTTCATATCTATGAGGCCGACATTCCGCTCAAGCCCGATCGCCGCTATACGCCGGTCGAGGCGGGGCTCGAAAACTACCGCCGGATGGCGGAGCGGCTCGGCCTCGAGCGCGGGGTGGTGATCACCGGCAGCGGTATGACCTCGAACGTGCCGTCGCTCGCCGCCATCGCCGCCATGGGCGGCGCGTTCAAGGGCCTGGCCCTGGTCAAGCCGGAGACCACCGACGCCGAGATCGAAGCCCTGGCCGAGGGCGGCATGACGGGGTTCAGGATCTCGACCCGGTCGGTCGGCGGCCTCGGTCCCGATCACCTGCCGGGCCTGGCTGAACGGGTGGCGGACCTCGGCTGGCACGTGGAGATCCACCTCAACGACATCGACGAGGTGGTGGCGCTGCTGCCGACCCTGCGGCGGCTGCCCATTCCCTACAGCATCGATCATGTCGGCTATCTGACCCATGATCGCCGCCCGGGGACGCCCCAATTCGAGGCCGTGAAGGAGGTCCTGGCCGGCGAGGAGAACGCCTACGTCAACCTCTACGCCTATTACGATCTCTCCGCCGAAGGGCCGCCCGATTATGGCGACATGGTCGAGATCGTCGGCACCCTGGTCGAGGCCCGTCCCGACCGGGCCATCTGGGGGACCAACTGGCCGCACCCCAGTTTCGACGTGCCGGTGCCCGACGATGCGGATCTGCTGGATTTCATTTTTCGCGCGGTGCCCGACGAAGACCACCGGCACCAGGTGCTGGTGGACAATCCGGCGCGGCTCTATGGCTGGGACAAGGACGCTTAGGCCTCGACGACACCGTCCACGGTATCGAGTTTGTTGCTGTCGACCTCCAGTCCCTTGGTCATGCACAGGTCGACGCCATTGCCCTCGGGGTCGCGGGCCCGGTAGTCCTCATAGGGGCGTTCGGGCCGCGGCGCGACCGACGCCCCGGGCTCTTCGGCGATGGCCGCCACCATGCGCTCGAGATCATTTACCAGAAAACCGAAATGGTTGACGCCGTAGCGCGCTTCGTGGCCGAAATTGTCCGTGTAGAACGGATGAACGGCGAGGTTCGCGCGCCCGTCGCCGAGAAACGCATTGGGCCGTCCGCGGCGTCGGAAGGCCCGCATGGCGCCCAGTTCGCGGAGCCCGAAGACCTGCTGATAGAAATCGCCGAACCGTTCGGGGTCGAGCGCGTTGAAGGCGACGTGGCGCATGCGCGGCAGCCGGTCGACGTCGCCGCCGACGCCGAAATCGCCTTTACTCAGGGTCACCGGAAGGCATTCGTGGTCGAAGATCCGCGCCTCGCCGCGGGATAGGTTGTCGGGCTCCTCGACCACCAGCCCCCTCGGGTTTATCGCGTGGTAGCGGGCGATCACCCGGTCAAGATCATCCACCTGGAAGCCGATGTGGTGCAGACCCAATTCAAGGCGCGGCTCGCCCAACTGGGGGCGCAGGCGGTAGAGCGAGATATTGACGTAACCGTCGGTCAGCGCGACGTCGCCGTCGTCGCTGCGGGCGAGCTCTCGGAGAGCGAAGACGCGGTTGTAGAATGCGGCGAGGGCCGATGGATTGTGAGAGAGGATGGCGAGGTAGCGAAGCTGCATCGGGCCCGGCCTCATCGGCGATCAGTGGCCGCCGTGTTTTTCGAAATAGCGTTGATGGTAGTCCTCGGCCCGCCAGAACGTCTCGGCCGGGGCGATCTGGGTGACGATTTCGTCGCGGAATCGCCCCGAGGCCTCCAGGCGGTCCCGTACCGCGCGTGCCGTCTCCCTCTGCGCGTCATCGAAGAAGAAGATCGCCGAGCGGTATTGATCGCCGACATCGGGCCCTTGGCGGTTGAGCTGGGTGGGATCGTGGATGGTGAAGAACAGCTCGCAGAGCTGCTCGAAGCTCACTTGGTTCGGATCGAACTCGACCAACACGACCTCCGCGTGGCCGGTGGTGTGGGAGCAGACGTCCTGATAGGTCGGGTTTTCGGTGGTGCCGCCGGAATAGCCGACGGTGACGTCGTGAACCCCCGGAACGCGCCGAAATGCGGCTTCGACGCCCCAGAAACAGCCGGCCCCGAACATTGCCTTTTCCATCGCTCTCCTCCTCGTTCAGCCGAGATCCGGCGCCGCGCGGCCGGGGTGGGGATAGGCCGTGCCGATTCCCTTGTCTTGGGCACGGCGGAAGATCTCTATTCCGGCCGCCAGATCGGCAAGGCCGACGCCCATCCATTTGAACAGGGTGAGGTCCAGCTCCTGGGTGCGCGGCCGACCTGCGGCGACGACGTCGCACAAGATCTCGACGTCATTCCAGTCGCCGGGTCCGCCGTCATAAAAGGCCTGAAGTTCGCGGGACAGCTCCCGGCACTGATCGAGATTGTCGACGACCACCCGATCGCAGCGGGCAATGATGTCTTCGCCGATCTCGGCGAAGGCGGGGATGATCGCGCCTGCAGCGTTGATGTGGCTGCCCGGTGCCACCATGTCCGAGAACAGGAACGGCTCTTTGGCGCGGGTCACGGTGGTGATGATGGGGGCATCGCGCACCGCATCCTCGACGCTTAAGGCCTCCGCCACCTCGAAATTGAACTGGCCGCGCACGGTCTCGGCGAAACGCGCGCGGTTTTCCGCCGTCGGGCTGAAGACGCGAAGCCGTTTGAGGGGCCTGACCGCGTGAACCGCCGCCACCTGGGTAATGGCCTGCTTGCCGGTGCCCACCAGTCCGAGGTCATCGGCACCCTCGGCGGCGAGCCAGCGGGTGGCGACGGCGGCGAGCGCCGCGGTCCGCATCTGGCCGAGCGCCACGGCCTCGATAATGGCCTTGAGCTGCCCGTCATCGGATCCATGCAGAAGCACCAGGGGCGCCGACTTGCCGCCGACGTTGCTCCATACCTTTGCGCCGGCGAAGCCCGCCCCGGTGAACTGGGCGCCGGTAACGTTCAGGCTGCCGCCCTGCCATACCGATTGCCCCTTGTGCAGGTTCTTGGCTTTGCCTTCCGCCTCCAGTTTCAGCCCCTGTTCCAAAGCCTCGATCACGCCGGAAAGGTTGATCAGCGAGACCACGTCGGCTTCGGTCAGCCAAAGGAAGGTCTTGGGGGCGTCGTCGGCCATATGGTGTTCCTCCGCGGGCAAGGTGTCGTGCCGTTTATACCACAGCGCCGCCGCCTTGGCGCCCGCCAACAGCCGCGGCTTTGCGGCGCTCGGGCGCGTTGCCAAGGCCCCATGGGCTGCCTAGAGTGGCGCATGAGACCGACGCCTTTGGGAGGTATCGAGACACGGAGAGGCGCATGCGTTCGGTGTTGCCGCAACAACGCCTGCTATTGGAGCTTTTGGTGATGTCGGGAGACGTCGCCATCGAGGAAGGGGACCGCCAGTCGCTGCCCTGGCGCACCTTGATGGAATGCGTCGAGGCCGGCTGGGCCACCAAGGCGGACGTCAGCCAGGGGTTCCATGCCGTCAGCATCACCGATGCCGGGCGCGAGGTGATCGGCTGAGAGTTAGGCGGGTCGGCGTCGCCCGGGCGTTCCGTGTGGGCCCCTCATGGCAAGGGACCGGGAGCAAAGAAAACGCCCCCACGCAGGTGGGGGCGTTCCCAGTTCAGGTGATGCGGGGACAGGCGTTACGGTCTAGCCCTTGCAGTCGATATTCTTGGCTTCCTGTCCGGCACCGGGATAGGTGAAGGTGCAGGTCATACCGACCTTGACCGCCTTACGCTTGACCTTCTTGCCATCGACGGTGACCTTGGTGCGCGAGCCCGACACCTTGGCGGTGACGTTCTTGCCCTTGTAGTCGATGACGATGCGCCGGCCGCCGCGCTTGGTCGCGGTCACCTTGCCGGTGTGCTTGACCATCTCGACCTTTACCACCTTGACCGGACCCTTGTACTTCATCAGGTCGTCAAGCTTGTCGAGCACCGGCTTGGGCGTGGCCGCCATCTTTTCGACGATATCCTGGATCTCCACGCCGGTGACCAGGTTGACCTCGCGTTTCTGCCTGTTGGCGTCGGCCAGGAACTTCTCGTCCTTGGCCATATTGTTGAAGGCCGTACGCAGGGCATCGACCCGTTCCTTGGGCACGCCGGCGGCCAGGGCGAAGGGCCGGCCCATGGCCTTGGAGGCGAACAGCAGGCGGAAATAGGATTCGACCTCTTCAGTCGTCAGGCCCGGCTGGACCCGCTCCTTGGTGATGAAATCGAAGATCATGGGCACGCCCATCTTCGTCAGTTCAGGATGGGGCTTCAGCGACATCTGTACCAGCGGGTAGACGTTGCCGGCCTTGTAATAGGGTCCGGCGATCGCCTGGAAGGACGACCATGACTGGCACAGCCCGTTGGTTTCACCGCGCTGGAGCGACAAATTGCCGGCGTTGGAGGAAGGATAGCCCTTCACGATCTTGAACTTGGTGCCCAAGGTGTTGTTGAAGAGCGCTGGTTGAATCTCCGAATCGTTGGGGCCGAATCCGGCCATCTCGACGGACTTGGTGAACAGCTCCTCGAACTTCTTGATGCCGGTGCGCTTATCGACGACGCAGACGCCGGCCTCGTTGGCCAGGCTGCCCAGCCAGTTCAGATCCTTCGCCTTGAACTTCGGACCCTTGGTGCCGAGGATCTGGACCAGGGCGATGTTGCGCTGCAGGCCGACGATGACGGTGCCGTCCTTGGGCGCGACATTGGAGACGAAGTTGGCGGCGACGATGGAGCCGGCGCCGTCCATGTTCTGGACGATGAAGCGCGGTTTGCCCGGTACATATTTGCCGAGATGGCGGGTGATGAGCCGCGCATAGGTGGCGTAGCCGCCGCCCGGCGAGGAGCCGACGATCATCTTGATCCGTTTGCCTTTATAGAAATCCGCGACGGGATCGGCGGCGGCCGGGGCGGCACCCCATGCCAAACCGACCACACCCGCCATGGCAAGGACGCTTCCGAAAGTGCGAAGGGTCATCATGCTTTCTCCCTGTTGACGTGGTTGGAAAAGAGTTGCCTAAGAATATGTCCTGTTTGGGGCGGATCATACCAGCCGGGGCGGTTCGTTGAAAGGTTTATCTATCAATGGGTTAACGGGTTCGGATAAGAAAAAACGCCCCCGGGATGGGGGCGTTTGAGGGTAATCGCTTCGGGCTGGATTTACCCTTTGCAATCGACGTTGGTCGCTTCCTGTCCGGGGCCGGGATAGGTGAAGGTGCAGGTCATGCCGACCTTGACCGCCTTGCGCTTGGCCTTC
Organism: Alphaproteobacteria bacterium; assembly: GCA_033720855.1. Classification (GTDB taxonomy): domain Bacteria; phylum Pseudomonadota; class Alphaproteobacteria; order SMXQ01; family SMXQ01; genus SMXQ01. The sequence goes on along the minus strand of JAWWBR010000038.1, from coordinate 67 downwards.
TTGCCGTTGACCGTTACCTTGGTGCGCGAGCCCGAGACCTTGGCGGTGACGTTCTTGCCCTTGTAGT
>JAWWBR010000037.1:0-26162 GCA_033720855.1 Alphaproteobacteria bacterium | reverse complement strand
CTTTCCTCGAAGGTGACGTCGCTGCCGCGCTTGATGCGCCCGGCGCGGAAGCGCCCGATCTGGTAGGGGATGGCCCCGCCGCCATGGCAGATGATGAGCTTGAGGGAAGGGAAATCCTCGAACACCTTGGACTGCAGCAGGTTGATGATGGCGACGCTCTCTTCGATGATGAAGTTGAGCGTGTAGTCGAAGCGGTGCGAACGGCAGCCGGCGGCATGGACCAGCGCCGGCGCATCGTACTCGACCAGCCTTTCGTAGATCGGGTACCAGTACTCGTCACCCAGGCCCGGGGGCGGGTCGAGGCCCTCGCTGGGATCCGGGTTGAGCAGGTAGCCCTTGAACCCCAGTTCCTTGCACCGCTCCATCTCTTCCAGCGAATTCTTCGGGTCGACGCCCCAGTTCTGGGGCAGCGACGCCATGCCGACGAATTTGTCGGGAAACAGCCGGCACTGGGCCTCGGTCAGGTTGTTGCACGACGCGGTGAAGTTATGGACCACGGTTTCCGGCTTTTCCGAATGCATGAGCTGGTAAGGCCGGGGCGAGATGATCTGGACATCGGTGCCCACCTCATCGAGCTGCTGGAGATGCGAATTGCCGCCATGCACGGGCTTGTTGAGCGCGGCGATGATCTCATCATCGCTGAGCTTGACCGTGCCGCGGTTGCGCGCCCGGCTGGCGAGAAGATTGGCCTTGTAGGCGAACAGTTTCTCCGGCGCCGTGAAATGGGCATGAATGTCGATGATCATGAAGTTCTCCCCTGGTTGTCCTGTTCTCTTCGGGTCTTGAATGCTGTGTCTTCAGGCGGCCTTCTGTTCCCAGTAGGCGAAACCCATGGCGCAACCGATGCCATCGGCATTGCGGTAACACGGCACGTAATCGATCATGGTGCCGCCGGATTCGGCGGCGCCGGCGATGGCGATCCAGTTGCGGATCTCCGAGGTGCCGGCGACCAACACCTCGTCCGGTATGCCGGTCAGATAATCGACGTCCCGGGAGCCGAGCGCGGCGATGATGTCCCGATCCAGTTGCTCGTCGATCTTGGTGTGACTGAGCCCGCCGGAGCCGACCATCACCACCCGTCCGGCCTTGTCGCTGGCGCGAATCAAGCGGCCCAGCGCGGCGCCGAATTCGAAACACCGCTTGGCGCTGGGCGCCGGCGGGTAATAGGTGTTGACCATGATCGGCACGATCGCGGTCCCGGCCTCGGGCATGAGGAAATTGAGGACCCGGCCGAAGGCGTGCCCGAGCCCCGCGTGATAGCGGGTTTCCCGCGACCAGGCGGGATCGAAGCCGTTCTCCATCAGCCCCGCAAGCACGTCGTTGGCAAGCGGCCCGTTGACCCGGTAGCGGGTCATCTGGTCGGTCTCCTTTTCGCCGAAATAGCGGTACTTGATGGTGGCGTCCACCTCGTCCTCGATGAAGATCGTGAACGGCGGCATGTTGTCCTTGAGGATGTTTTCCTCCTGGTCGTCGCCGAGGATCACCACGGTGTCGGGCGCCCAGAGGGCCAGCCTCTCGCGCAGGGCGGCGATGGCGCTGTCGCAGCGCGCGGCATGGGCCGCCATGGCCTCTGACGTGAGCTCGGCCTCGATGCCCGCTTTGGGATGGAACGGCCCCTTGGCGCGGGCCGGCAGCTCCGGCCATTTATCCGAAGGGGTCAGCAGCTGGGGCGCATGGGACATGGCCATGCAACCAATGATCTCGGCCAAATGATCCTCCCTTGGTCTTTGACGCCGATTTTACATCCCGACGGGCGGCCCGCCAATCCATCCGCGCGCCTCAGTCTTCCCCCCGGAGGCGATCCATAAACAGGTCTCCGAAGACCGATTCCGGCCAGTAGACGTGCATGATCTGCTCGTAGACGCCGAAAATGAAGGCCCCGATCATCAGCGTCAGCAGGATGGCGAGCCGCCAGCTGGCACCGTAGAACTTGGCATAGATCAGCACGAACAACGGCAAGGCGAGATCGAGCCCGGTGATGCGGATCAGAACCAGCATGCCCAGCAACCACCCCCAGATCTCGAACGTGCCCCAAAGCGTTGCCTTGGGGTCCTTGTCCTCGAAGGAGGGCAGTTCCATGGTCGGGCGCGCCGGCGCCTCTGCGGCGCGGTCCCGGAGGAAACAGTCCATCAGCAACTGGGCCGTCGCCAGAACCGCGCCGATGCTGCCGAGCACCAGGATGATGATCGAGGCACGCAACACCCACTGGGAGGCGACGGCGACGGCCCCGACCAGCACGAAGATCACGAATACGGTGAAGAGATCGCTTGGCCTGAATCGCATGACGCCCTCCTACGCCCCGGCCTCGGCCGTGAGCGCCGCCTTGCGCGCCTTCCACACGGGCCACAAGAGGGTGAAGGCGATCAAAGTGCCGAGGATGAGGACGCCGGGCCGCCACACCCAGTCCATGTCGTAGCGCGCCACCGAGAGCCACAGGTAGAGCTCGACTTTTTCGCCGAGCACGAATCCCAGCACGATCGGGGCGCGCGGCCAGCCGGTGACCTTCATCAGATAACCGAACAGCGAGAGGCCGAGGAGGACGTAGATGTCGAGGATCGTGAAATGGGCGGCGAAGGCGCTTAAGAAAGTGAGCGCGACGATGATCGGGACAAGAACGTAAAACGGGAAAAAGCAGACATAGGCCGCCGGCTTGACCATCGCCCAACAGATGCCCGAGGCCAGGATTTGGGACAGCACCAGCGCAACGATGATGATCATGATGTAGTGGAGTTCGCCCTCGAGCATGGCCGGCCCGGGGTTGAGGCCGACGGCGACGAAGGCGATCAGCAGCAACGCCATGGAGGTCGAGCCGGGAATGCCGAAGGCCAGCGTCGTCAGCAACGCGCCGCCCTCCTTGGCGTTGTTGGAGCTTTCCGGCGCGATCACGCCGCGCACGTCGCCCTTGCCGAAATTCTCGGTGTTCTTCTCGGTCTGCTTGGCGCTGGCGTAAGCGAACCAGTCGGCGACATCGCTGCCCAGGCCGGGAAGGACACCGACCCAGGTGCCGATGGCCGCGGACCGGAGGACCAGCCACTTGTGGCGGAAGGCGTCCTTGATCCCCTCCCACAATCCGGTGGTGCCCAGTTCGCTGACATCGGCGACGCGGCCCTTGCGCGCGGCCAGGGCGATCATTTCGGGGATGGCGAAGATGGAGAGCGAGATCAACACGACGCTGATGCCTTCCCACAAATAGGGATGGTCGATGTCGAAGCGGATGACGCCCGATTTGATGTCCTGGCCCACGGTGGACAGGAGCACCCCGAGCACCGCGGCGCTCAGCCCTTTGAGCGGCGCCCCGGCGCTCATGGTGCCGATCATGGACAAGCCCCAAATGGTGAACATGAACAGCTCCGGCGAGCCGAAGCTGCGCACGATGGTCTTCATCACCGGGATCGAAGAGAACAGGATCAGCGCCCCGATGATGCCGCCCAGCATCGACACCATGAAGGCCGCCGATAGCGCCCGGCGCGCCTCGCCGTTTCGCGCCATCGGGTAGCCGTCCAGCACCGTCGCCTGGGCGCCGGAGCCCCCGGGCACCGCCACCAGGACCGATGTAAAGGTGTTGCCGGTGTTGCCCACGGTGGTCACGCCGATCAGGAAAGCGATGGCGTTGACCGGGCTCATCAACATGGCAAAGGGCAGCAGCACGGCAAGCTGGGCGGGGCCGCCGACGCCGGGCAGCGCCCCGCCCCAAACGCCGAGGACGACGCCGAAGATCAGCCACCCGAGGGGGACCGGCTGGGCGAGCGCAGCCAGCCCTTCGAACAACGCCTCGAACATACAGCCCCTCTTGGCTTAAGCCGACCGCTGAGCGAGCGGCTTACGGACAGATCACCTTGCGCGCCTCGACCCTATCCCCGCGCTTGGCCCAGCTGAGGCTGCAGGTCATCCCCGCCTTCAGCGCCGAGCGCGGCTTGATTTCGCCGCCGATGCTGATCTCGGACCGGCTGCCGCTGACCCTGAGCTTCATGTCCTTGCCGTCGTGGCTGAAGCGCAGGACGCGCCCGCCGCGCTGCACCTTGTCGAAGGTGACCCGGGCCAGGCAATTGACCTTACGGGCCTCGACGCGGTCGCCGCGCTTGGCCCAGTTCATCATGCAGGTCATGCCCGGCTTGAGGGCCGCCCGCGGAGCGATCTTTCCGGCGATGGTGATCTCGGACCGGCTGCCGCTGACCCTGAGCTTCATGTTCTTGCCCTTATGGGTGAAGAGCAGGACACGTCCGCCGCGCTGGACCTTGTCGAAGGTCACCGCCACCAGCGGCTTGCCTTCCCGCGAGACCTTGGGAAGGCCGTACTTGGCGCGAAGCCGCTTGATGACCGCGAGCCCCTTGGGATCCGGTGTGATCGCCCCGGCGATCGCTTCCCGGGTTTGAGGCCCCGTGAGGGGGATGTAGCCGCCGCCGAAGATGTTGTTCGCCTGTTCCTTGAAGCGCGGATCCTGGGTGGTGGCGATGAACGAGGCGCGCAGGGTATCGAGCCGTGCCTTGGGCGTTTTCGGCGGCAGCGCGAAATACTTGTCGATGGCGCCGGAGCCGGTCCACTGGCGGAACGCCGCCCACGCTTCCGGGCTCAGGTTCTTCTTGCGCAGCAGATCGGTGAACACCGGCACGTCGGGGAAATCGGGCCGCGCCGCCTCGACCACCAGCGGCATCGCGCCTTCGTCCTTGATGAAGCGGTTGAGGATCGTCACCGTGCCTGAGCCGAACATGTCGATCTCGCCGCGGCCATAGGCCAGGTAGATGGCGTTGGAGTTGGGGTAGCCGAGCACGAATTTGAGGTTCCAGCCGAGATATTCCGCGCCGAAGACGGCGGTCGCGTCCTGGGTGCGGTCGGTCGACACCGATCCCATGGCGATGGGCTTGGCCTTGGGATCGCGCATCCGCGCAAGCGCCGATTTGCGGACGATCTGGACCGAAGCGCCGCGCTCGATGGCGCCCACATACCCCCATTCCATGAGGTCGAATCGCACGGCGGAGGACCCGCGCAGGACCGGGCCGAGGGTGCCGCCGCCGGCGAACACGCCGACGGTCAGGCCGTCGGGACGCACTTTGTTGTGCAGATCGTTGGCGCCGATCAGCTGCAAAGGCTTGTTGCGGACGATGATGTCGGGCTTGCCGGGGATGTGATCGCCCCAGAAGCGCGCCACCAGGCGCCCGGTGGTATCGGTGCCGCCGCCCGCACGGGTGGCGACCATCACCGTAAAGGTCTTGCCCTTGTAGAACTCCTCGGCCGCCGAGACGGGCGCGGCCGAGACGAGGCCGACGCCACCCAACAGAGCGGCGGCGGTGACCCTCGTGATCGCTTTGCTGACGCACGCGGTCCGAGACTTGTGAATTTGGAACATGGCAGTAAGCCTCCTTGCCCTAGGAATTTTCTTGGCCGCACCGAAATTGCCGATCGGCGCGCGGTTTTGTCGCCATTGTATGAGCTTTGGCGGTGTCTTGTACAATTCTCCTCCGCCCGGCGGCCTCGAGGGCGCGTCCCGCCCTCCATGACTCCTTACGTTCCGCGTTCGGGCGCCGGGGACAGGCCGCCTATGACGCCTCCACGGTGGCCTTTTCGGTGCAGAAGGGGTGGTATCCGCCCATTCCGCATTTGGCCCCCACCTTCTTCAAGGCGGCTTCGAAATCCTTGTGGACGGCGGGATCCTCGTCCTCGAACTCGATCTGGGACCCGCCCTCCTTGATGCTTCTGAATGTCTCGTGGGCGCGGCTCTTCGGTTTCATGAAGCGATAGCGCCAGTTGTTCCAGCGCAGCGCCAGATAGCGCGCCGGTTTGGCGCCGGCGTTGAAGTGCTGGTGGAACCACTGGTCGGGCGGCACGACGACACTGCCCGGCCTCCAATGGACGCGCTGGGGTTCGGACCCTTCGGGCCAAAGATCGGAATACCCGATGCCGTCGATGATGATCACATGCGCCCCTGGCCCGTGGCGGTGGCATTTCTTGTAGGTGCCGACCGGAAATTCCGAGATATGCGCACCCATGGTGTTGCCGGCCAGGTCGAACTTCATGTTGGTGCTGCCCTTGCCGCGCTCGGAGTAATCGGCGAGGCCGATGGTCCGGGTGTCGGGCACGAAATTGGTGGTCATGAAGAAGCGGCCGAAGATCTCGCCCTCGCCGCTGAAGTAATCGCCCTTTTCGGGATCGAAGCGGTCGGCGAAGACGTAGTCGCTGTTGAACACGTAATCGACGGAATGAAACAGGTTCATGACGAAACAGCAATTGGTCACGGCGTAGTACCGCACGGCCTCGGAGCCCGACGAATTGAAGTGCTGATAATCGGCGTTGATGGGGATGGCGAACAGGCTGCCGGGTCCCCACTCGAAGCTGTGCTTGGCGCCGTCACGCTGCCACACCGTGGTGGCCCCGTGACCCTGAGTGATGTAGACCATCTCCTCGTACATATGGCGCTGCGGCTTGAGCTGGCCGCCCGGGGGAATTTCGCAGATATAGGCATCGTTGGTGCCGCCGGTGCCTTCCAGCATGACGAAGGCCGCAGGCCCGCCCTTGAGGTCCCAGTGGGCCAGCTCGGCCGTGTTGATGTCCTCGATGAAGAAACCCGATATCACCGGGATGCCCTGGGCCGCCTGCCACTCTTCGTAGGTGTCGAGCGGCTCAGGCAGCCATCTCGGGTCTTTTGGATCGATGTCCTCCGCCATGTGGTCTCCCCTGTTTGGCAACTAGACTGTTACGCCGCACCCCGGGTTTCCGGGGTCATCAACCCGATGCGTTCGTTGATGACGTCGAGCTCGATGATCGGCTGCTGCCGGTCGGCAGGCACGACGTTCATCGGCGTTCCGCCCTCGGCAACGATGTCGACCTGCTCGCGCAGCATGCGGCGCAACTCGACCACGCCCTTGTCGGCGAGGCCGAGATGCTCCTGGCTCCGGTCCATGATCGGGCCCTGGGTTTCCCAGGCCATGAAGTCCTGGGACGCCACCATGTCCATGCGATAGCGCTCCTTGTTCTCGCCGATCCGGAACTCGACGTACTCCACCGGCGCATCGGCGTCGTTGGGCGTCTGCACCGTCTCGTCGGGCTCGAAATTGGCGACGATGACCTGGGTGTTGGTGTCGTCTATGGGCATGCGGAACTGAAGGTTATGCCGGTGCCGCTTGGTGTCCCGGTTGTGGGAAACATGGCGCAGGGTATTGGGGAAAAGCAGCGGATGCTGGTCGACCTGGGGTGCGCCGCCCGGCTCGGTTGGCGGCGTGGTCCGGCGCTTCATGATGCCGTAGGCATCGCGGATGAATTCATGGGTCTCTTCGTAGCCGTCCATCATCGGCTTGAGATGGGCGGAATCTCCGTGCAGCCAATAGAGATGCGAGGGATCGACCGAGTTCTCCATGCATTGGAACCAATTACACCTGAGCGGTTCGAACTTTCGAATGTAGCGATGTCCGTGCTCCCAGGTGAGCACGTCCCAACGGGGCAGCGCGGGCACGGGATCAGGCCCCATATAGAGGAACAGCATGCCGCCCAGTTTCTCCACCGGATAGGCCGTGTGCTGGATCGAGTCCTTCAAGGTGGCGCCGGGCGCCTCCGCCGGGGTCTCGACGCAGTTGCCCCGGCAGTCGAACTTCCAGCCGTGATAGGGGCAGCGGATGCCGTCCTCCTCGACCCGCCCATAGGCCAGCGAGGCCATGCGGTGGGGGCATTGTTCGCCGACGGCGCCGTAGTTCCCCGACTTATCCCGGTAGAGCGCGAGATCCTCGCCCAGGATACGGACCTTCATGATGGGTTCTTCGTCGGTGAGCTCCGCGCTCGCCGCGACCGGCTGCCAATAGCGCCTCAGCAGCTCGCCCGCCGGCGTTCCCGGCCCGACCCGGGTGATCCGTTCATTGTCTTCACGCGCTAGCATTTCATCCTCCAATTCCCTCCGGCCGCACCGGAATTTCGCCTCCGGCCGCTGCCAGGATCTTGATTTCGGCTCACGCCGGAACCGCGGCCTCGGTTTGAGGCTGGGCCAAACCGATGCGCTGATTGATCACCTCGAGCTCGATCACCGGGGCGTCCCGATCCGGCGCGTCGATGCCGAACGGCACGCCGCCGTTCTGGACCGCCTCGATCTGCTCGGCGACCAGGGTCCGATAGAGATGAATTCCCTTGTCCGAAGCGCCCAAATGCTCGCGCGAACGATCGGCCACCGGCCCCTGGGTTTCCCAGGCCATGACGTCCTGAGCCAAGACGAAGTCCATCCGGTAGTCGCCGTCCGCGCCGCGCATATCGACGAACTCGAACGGCGTATCGGCATCGGGTGGTGTCCGGATCTCGTCATGGGGCGAGAACAGGACCATGAAAATCTGCGTCTGCGTGTCGTTCATCGGCACCCGGTACTGCAGGTTATGCATCAGCCGGCCGGTATCCCGGGTCTTCAGCACATGGCGCAGAATATTGGGGAACAGGAGGGGGTGCTGATCGACATTTCTGCCCGCCTCCCCCGCCGAGATCCGCCGCTTCAGGATGCCGTGATCGAAGGGAATGAACTCGTGCTTCTCCTCGTAATGGTCCAAATCCTTGGCGAGGTGGGCGGTGCGGCCATGCAGCCAATACAGATGGGACGGATCGACCGAGTTCTCCATCGCCTGAAGCCAGTTGCACTGCAGCACAGAATGGCGCTGCACCCAGCGCTCGCCCCGCTCCCAGGCGAGCACGTCCCAACGGGGCAGCGCCGGCACCGGATCGCGCCCGAGATAGGCGAACAACATGCCGCCCAGGCGTTCTACCGGATAGGCGGGATGGTCGATCGACTCCTTCAGCGTCGAGCCCTTGGGCTCCGCCGGCGTCTCCAGGCACTTCCCTTGAGCGCTGAATTTCCAGCCGTGGTAGGGGCAACGGATGCCGTCCTCCTCGACCCTGCCGAAGGCCAACGATGCGAGGCGATGGGGGCATTGTTCCGCCACCAACCCGTAAGCGCCCGACCGGTCCCGGTAGACCACCAGTTTTTCGCCGAGCAGTTCCACCCGTTTGATGGGGGCATCCTCGGTCAGCTCGGCGGCGGCGGCCACCGGGTGCCAGTAACGCCTCAGCATCTCGCCGCCCGGCGTTCCCGGCCCGACCTGGGTCAACGTCTGGTTCTGTTCCTGCGTGACCATCACACCGTCCTCGCTGAGGCTGCTCCCGGCAGCCCCATGACCGTCTTCGCCGTCGCTTATCGTTCATCCAATTGCGGTTTTCGCAATCCGCTTTCGACAGATGAAATCATCTTGAGCGATCCGCCGTATTTTAGGACGAGGGAGATCAATCATCAAGGTGCAGGTCACTGCCCGGGGCGCCTTGTGGAGCCGCATTTTCACCAAAATTTGGATGTTATCTCCGGCATGCAATCGTCGACGTCCCCGGCGCCGGCCGATTAATGACACTGCCGATAGAGGTCGCTCAAAATGAGGCATTTTCCCGTTTCCTCCACGCCCCCTTGGAAGGTGATTCGGCTGGGTCTCTTGACCGTGCCGCTGCTCTTCGCCGCCACCCATTGGGCCGCCGCCCAGGACCGGATCTACCGCTCCGAAAGCGCCACCTTCCGTCTCAACACCATCGCCTCGGGGCTCGAGCACCCCTGGGGGCTCGCTTTCCTGCCCGGCGGCGACATGTTGGTGACCGAGCGACCGGGACGTTTGCGCGTGATCCGCAACGGCAAGCTCCTGGCCAAGCCGGTCGCCGGCCTGCCGGCGGTGGCGGCGCGCGGCCAGGGCGGGCTGATGGACGTCGTGCCGCACCCCCGATTCGCAGAGAACCGGCTGATCTACCTGACCTATTCGGCGCGGGGTGAAGGCGGCATCGGCACCCATGTCGCCCGCGCCCGCTTCCAAGGGGACCGGCTTCACGATCTTGAAGTGATCTTCGCCGCCCTGCCGCGCAGCTCGGGCGGGCGCCACTTCGGCGCGCGCATCGTCTTCGGCACCGATGGCCTGATTTACGTCACATCGGGCGAGAGGGGCGAGCCCGACAGCGCCCAAGAGCTCTCGACCCACACCGGCAAGGTCATCCGCCTCACCGAAGACGGCAAGGTCCCGCCCGACAACCCCTTCGTCGGCCGGCGCGGTGCGCGGCCCGAGAACTTCACCTACGGCCACCGCAACCCGCAAGGCATCGCCCGCCACCCGCGCACCGGCCGCATCTGGACGGTGGAGCACGGCCCCCAGGGCGGGGACGAGATCAATATTCTTGCCCCCGGCGCCAACTACGGCTGGCCGGTCATCACCTACGGCCGCAGCTATGCGGGCTTCGCCATCGGCGAGGGCACCCACAAGGCGGGCATGGCGCAGCCGGTCAAGTACTGGGTGCCGTCGATCGCCCCCTCGGGCATGGCGTTTTATACCGGAGACAAGTTCCCGGGGTGGAAGGGCAGCCTGTTCGTCGGCGCCCTGGTTCTCCAGCACCTCAACCGCTTGACGCTTTCCGGCGACCGTGTGGTCGGCGAGGAGCGCCTGCTCGAGGATTGGGGCCAGCGCATTCGAGACGTGCGCGACGGCCCCGACGGCTACCTCTATATCCTCACCGACGAGGACCCCGGCGCCCTGGTGCGATTGGAGCCGGCGTCCTAGGCAGGCCAACCCATAGCGCGATGGCGCCGTTCAGGTCACCAGGATGGCGCGGAAGTCGTTGACGTTGGTGGTAGTGGGCCCGGTCACGACCAGCGCCTTGAGGGCCGCGAAGAAGCCATAGGCATCGTTGTTTTCGAGATAGGCGCGGGCATCGAGGCCCGCGGCCTCGGCGCGGACAAGGATGTCGGGTCCGATCACGGCACCGGCATTGTCCTCGGAGCCGTCGATGCCGTCGGTATCGCAGGCGAGCGCCCAGATCCCCGGCGCGCCGTCGAGGGCCAGCGCCAGGGCCAACAGGAACTCGCCGTTGCGCCCGCCCCGCCCCGTGCCCTTCAGCGTCACCGTGGTCTCGCCGCCCGAGATCAGCGCGAAGGGCCGGTCCGGCCCTTCCCCGGACTCCTCCGCCATGCCGCGGACCCGCCGGGCCATGTCTGCGGCCACCTCGCGGGCCTCGCCCTCGATCCGGTCACCGAGGTTGTAGACCCTGATCCCGCGCGCTTCGGCTTCCGCCGCCGCCGCCTCGAGCGCCATGCCCGGGGTTGCGATCATGTGGTAGGTCGTGTCTCCGGCAAGCGACGCCGGTGGCGGGTTGGCGCGGATCGCGGCCTCGAGCCGCGCGTCCGCGGGCAAATGGTAGCGCGCGATCGCCTCTAGCGCCGCGCCCGCGTCCTCGGGCGTGAGCACGGTCGGCCCGCCGCCGATGATGGCGGGGTCGTCGCCGGGAACGTCGGAGATCATGTAGGTGACGCAGGGCGCCGGGGCGATGGCGGCGGCCAGGCGGCCCCCCTTGATCGCCGACATCGCCCGCCTGACCCGGTTGATTTCGGTGATCGGCGCGCCGCATCGCAGCAGCGCCCGGCCCATCTCTTGCTTATCGGCCAGGGTGATGCCGTCGGCAGGCAGGCAGAGGAGCGCCGAACCGCCGCCGGCGATCAGGGCGACCACCAGGTCGTCGGCCCCCGCGGAACGCGCAAGCGCCATCATCCGGCGCCCGGCATCGACGCTTGCGGCGTCGGGGACCGGGTGATTGGCCTCGAGCACCTCGATGAACCGGGTCGGGAACGAATGCCCGTACTGGGTGACGACCGCGCCCTCCACGGGGTGCGGCCAGGCCGCTTCGAAGGCGGCGGCCATGGCGGCGGCGGCTTTGCCGCATCCCACCACGATGGTCCGTCCGTTGGGCGGCGCGGGCAGCAGCTCGGGCCGGAACAGGTTGCGGGGATGGGCCCGGGCCACCGCCGCCCTGTAGAGCGATATCAAAACGTCTGGGGGGGAGGCGAGCTCAGCCACCGTCTCTCATGGCCTCCCGCACGTCCGCTGCGGCCCCGGGCTCCCGTCCCCGCGTCCCGCGGTCAGGCGCGGATGATGGCCGGCGGGGCCAATGTGCCGTCGGAGAAGTTCTTGCCGGCATCGAAGCGGATATAATCCTCGGGCCCGTGTTCGCGGATCACCCCGAAAGGATCGCGCCCCTCTTCCACCGCCTTGATCGAGTCGGTCACCAGCCTGCGGAACAGGACGATGCCCTCGTCCGAAGTGCCCAAATATTCGCGGCTGCGATCCGCGATCAGGCCCTGGCTTTCCTGGGCGATACGGTCCTGTTCGTGAGAGGGGATGCGCCACCAGCCGTCGTCGATCTCGTCATAGGCCATGCGCTCGTAGCTGGTATGGCCGCGGGTCTCGAGGCGATAGGGGCCCTCCTCGGCGATCAGGGCCTGAAGGAAGAAAGTGATGGTCAGGTGATCGTCGATGGGCACCCGCAGATTGAAGTAGTGGCGGGGTTCGTCGCCGACCCGCGCGGCAAGACGCCGCGTGTGGGAGGGAAAGATCTGCTGGGTGACGTTGACCAGGCCGTCGGGGTAGTCCATCTGGGTGCGGAAGCCGTGGGGCGTCTTCTCCCAGGTGATCTTGGCCGGCTGGAGCGCGATCTGGGGATAGCCCGGCGCGTGCAGGGACATCAGGTGATGGGGATCGTAGCCGTTCTCCGCCCGCTGCAGCCAGTTGCAGTGCTCCTCCTTCGAATAGAGCACGCGATGGCAGTCCTCGCGCACCAAAAGATCGTAGCGCGGCAGCAGCGGTGCGGGATCGGGGCCGAGATAGGCGAACACCAGCCCGGCGGTTTCCTGGACCTGATAAGCGGTCTGGCGCACCTCGGCCATCAACGGCGTGCCGGGCGGCTCCGCCGGCATGTCGCAGCAGCGCCCCTCGGCGGTGAACTTCCAACCGTGGTAACAGCAGCGCAGGCCATCGTCCTCCACCCGTCCCAGCTCCAGCGACGCGCCCCGGTGCGGGCAGCGCCGATCCAACAGGCCAAGGGAACCGGTACCGTCACGGAACAGCACCAGATCCTCGCCCAACAGCCTGACCGGGACCGGCTTGTCGGCGACCAGCTCCGAGAACCAGACCGGCCACCAATAGCGGCGCAGCATCTCGCCCGCCGGGGTGCCGGGGCCGACCCGGGTGAGCCGTTCGTTTTCCTCAGGTGTCATGGGCCCTCCTCCATAGCTTCCGAATCGCCTTGGGGGCATTCCGCCCCCGACGCGCCCGGCCTCAAGCCTCGATCACCTCTCCGTCGTCGCGAATCTTTTGCGCATCGAAGGTGATGATGTCGTCGCCCGCCCCGCGCAGGATACCGGGCGGGTCCTCGCCGCGCTCGACCGCGTCGATCGCCTCGCTCAGCATGCGCCGGAACATGATCACCCCGCGGTCGGACGTGCCGAGAATCTCGCGGCTGCGATCGGCGATGGGCCCCTGGCTCTCCTGGCAGGCGCGGTCCTGGTCGCGCGACGCCAAGCCCCACCAGCCGTCCTCGACGCGTTGATATCGGCCGGGCTCGACCTCCCTGAGACCCGCCGTGATCAGCTCATCGCCCTTGCCGCGGGCCTCGCGCAGGCGGATCGAGAATGTCAGCGTGGTCACGTCGTCCACGGGCACCCGGAGGTTGCAATTGTGGCTGGCGTCCTCGTTGACCCGAGCGCCGAAATAGCGGCTGTGGGAGGGGAAGATGAAATGCGACACCTTGGCCGCGCCGTCGGGCACCTTGAAGGCGGCGCGCACCCCGTACCAGGTCCGCTGCCAGTCGACCTCGGGCCGCTTCAGGGCAAACTCCGGATAGACGGCGGCGTGCAGGGCGATCGAATGCATCTGGTCGACGGCGTTCTCGGCCCGCTGCATCCAGTTGCACTGCTCGAAGCTGGCGCTCACGCGGCGGATGCAGTCGCCGCGAAACAGATTGTCGTAGCGCGGCAGCTGCGGCGCCGGGTCGGGCCCGAGATAGGCGAACACCAGTCCCCCCGCCTCTTGGGTCGGATACGCCGTGGTGCGCGTCTCCGCCACCAGCGGGCTGCCGGGGGGTTCGGCCGGCATCTCGAGGCAGCGGCCGTCACCTGCGAATTTCCAGCCGTGATAGCAGCAGCGCAGGCCGTCATCCTCGACCCGTCCCAGGTCCAGCGAGGCGCCGCGATGGGGACAGCGGCGGTCGAGAAGCGCGGCCGCACCGCTGGCGTCGCGGAACAGGACCAGGTCTTCGCCCAGAAGCCGCACCGGTACCGGTTTATCCGCCGTCAATTCGGAAAACCAGACCGGCCACCAATAGCGCCGCATCAGGTTGCCCGCCGGCGTTCCGGGGCCGATGCGGGCGAGGCGTTCGTTCTCCTCAGGCGTCATGGCGAAACGTTTTCCCTCTCGTAAAGCCGCTCGTGTTCGTTCCCATCCTCAGGACCCCGTCGCGCTCAGGTGCTGATCATCTCGGGCGCCCCCTTGGCGCCGTCGGCGAAATTCATGGTGGCGTCGAAGGCGATACAGGCGTTCTTTTCCGGATCGCGGATGACACCCATGGGATCGCGCCCCTCCGCGACCGCCGTGATCTGCTCCGCGAGCAGCCGACGGAACTGGACGATCCCGGAATCCGAGGTCCCCAGGGTCTCTCGGCTGCGATCGTGGATCGGGCCCTGGCTCTCCTGGGCGATGCGGTCCTGGTCGCGCGAGGGGATTCCCCACCAGCCGTCGTCTTCGCGCTGATAGACCATGCGTTCGGTCTGCACCCAGTCCCGGCAGACCGTCTCGAACGGGCCCTCGTCGCTGATCTCGACCTGCACCGACCAGGTCGCCGTATGGGTGTCGTCGATCGGCACCCGGTAATGGATGTAGTGGCGCGGCGGGTCCCCCACCCGCGCCCCCACCCGGCGGGTATGGGAGGGGAAGATCTGGTGGCTGACCTTGGCCATGTCGTCTTCGAAACCCGATGTCGTGCGGAAGCCGTACCAGGTCTTTTCCCGGCTGAAGACGTTGCGCTGCAAGGCGATCTGCGGATAGCCGGCGGCGTGGAGGATGCCGAGATGGGCCGGGTCATGGCCGTTCTCGATGCGCTGCAGCCAGTTGCAGTGGTCGGTCTTGACGCTCACCGTCCGCTTGCAGTCCTCGCGAACCATGACATCGTATCTCGGGAGCAACGGCGCCGGCTCCGGCCCGAGATAGGCGAACACCAGGCCGCCCAGTTCCTCGGCCCGGTAGGCGCAGTGGCGGACCTCGTCCTTCAACGGCGTGTCCGGGGGTTCGGCGGGCATGTCGAGGCAACGGCCCGTGCGATCGAACTTCCAGCCGTGATAGCAGCAGCGCAGGCCATCCGCCTCCACCCGGCCGAGCTCCAGCGACGCCCCGCGGTGGGGGCAGCGCCGGTCGAGCACGCCGCAGGCGCCCGTCCCGTCACGGAACAGCACCAAATCCTCTCCCAAAAGCCGCACCGGCACCGGCTTGTCGGTGACCTTCGACGAGAACCAGACCGGCCACCAGTAGCGCCGCAGCAGGTTGCCCGCCGGGGTTCCGGGCCCGATGCGGGCGAGCCGTTCGTTTTCCTCAGGGGTCATGGGCACGCGCCTCCTCGTTTCGTCCCGCTCTTATTCGGCGGCGGTCTTGACCCGCGAGTCTTCGGCCGATTCGACCCACGGATGACCGTCCATGTCGGACTCATTATAGGCGATGACCGAGGCCAGGTGGCGGGCGTAATCTTGCTTGAGGAAACTGCCGCTGATGCCGTCCATCAGCCGCCTGACCCCGTATTTGAGTCCGCTGACCCGCCCCGTCGGTCCCATGCTGAGCTGGGCGGTCTGATTGAAATTATAGATGTGGCGAAGATGGGGGGCCGTGCCCGCGACCTTCTCGGTCAATTCGTAATGGCGCCCGAGATAGGGCGAGTTGCGGTATTTCTCCGGGCCGCCGGTGCGCGCCTCGGGCAAGCGGTCGCGCCACAGGGCGATATCGTCGCGCAGGGGCGCAAGGAAATCGCATTCGGCAAGATCGACGAAGAAGCCGGTGGCCAGGATCAGGTAATCCACGGCGTGGCGGCCGCTCGCGGTCTCGATCACGACCTCGCCGTCGGTCAGCGCGGTGGAGACCAGGGGCGAATCGAAGTGGATGTGGAAATCGGCATTGCCGTCCACCCGTTCGAGCGCCCGGATCGTAGGCGGCGCCGGATTGCGCTGGACCATGCGCATCATGTCCCAGCGTTCCTTGTCGCCGAGATCGGCGAAGGTGTGCAGGAACCCCGCCCAATCGGTCCAGCGGATGACGCTGACCCGGCACAGCTTGGGCCGGCGGACCAGGAGATCGACGCGGCCGACGCCGCGTTCCAGCAGTTCGCCGGCGTTGTCGAACGCCGTCGCCCCGCCGCCGACGATGGCGACGCGCTTGCCCTTGAGCGCCGCCACGTCCAATCGTTCGTAGGCATGGGCCCAATGGGATCGGGGCAGTCCCTCGACCTCGGGCGGGATGTTGGGGCCGCCCATGGCCAGGGGACCGGTCGCCAGGACGACGCGGCGCGCGTAGTGAACCTCCTCCTTGCCGCCATGATCGACGGTCAACCGGAGCAGCCCGCCATCGGGCTCCAGAAGTTTGAGGCGGCTCCGGTTCTGCACCGGCAGCTCGAGGACCTTGCGCATCCACATCAGGTAGCTGACCCAGTCTTCGCAGCTGATCCGGGACATCGCGCCGTAAGCCTCGATCCCCTCGCGGGCCTCGTAATAGGCGCGAAAGGTCAGGTTGGGGTAGCCCAGCTCCATGCCGATGACGGTCTTGCGGGTGCGCAGGTCGGGCATCCGCGCATAGGTCAGCCACGGGCCCTCCTCGCCGGGGTCGTTCTCGTCGAGGACGAGGATGTTGGTGATCTTTTCCTGCATCAGGGCGAAGGCGGCGGCGATGCCGCAATGGCCGCCACCGACCACGACGACGTCATAGGCCTCCCTGCCGTCGGCCCCGGCGACCGGCGTCATCCAGGGTTTTTGCGGATAAAGCAGGATCTCGAGATCGCGCGCGACCATGCGCTCGAGCTGTTCGAGGGACCCGACCAGGGGCACCTCCGCCGCCGCGCGTCCCGGGCCCGACACGTCCTGTTCAACCATCTGCGCTTTCCCTTCCTCCCGCTTCGGCGGATTTGTTTCCGCCGCGGCCCTAGTGCAGCGACGACCCACCGGAGATATCCAGGCAGATGCCGGTGATGTGTTGCGCCCGATCCGATATCAGGAAATGGATGGCATCGCCCACGTCCTTGGCGCTGGTGCGGGTGCCGAGCGGCGGAATCGTCGACCCGCCCTCCGGTTTGAGCTCGGGCATCCACCGGCATTCGGCGCTGCCCGGCGCGATTGCATTGACGCGGATGTTGTATTGGGCGAGTTCCTGGCAGAGCGCATGGGTGAAGGTGACGATGCCGCCCTTGGCAAACGAATAGAGCGCCATGTTGGGCTTGCCGCGCAGCCCCATGCCCGATGACAGGTTGACGATGACGCCGCCGCCGGCCTCGATCATCCGGGGGATGACCGCGTGGCAGCAATTGATGGTGCCGTAGATGTTGGGGCCGAGAATCTTGCCCCAGTTCTGCGGATCGGTCTCGTGGAAGGCGAGCCGCGGCATCTTGAGGTAATTCGTGCCCCCGGCGACATTGACCAGGGCGCCGATCGGCCCGTGGGCCTCGATGAGGGACTCGACATAGCCGCGGACGGAGGCGAGATCGGTCACGTCGAGCCGGTCGACGGCGGCGACATGCGCACTGGCGATTTCCGCTGCGTTGGTTTTGACGCCGTCGAGATCGATATCCGACAGGGCGACGCGCCACCCATCGGCGATGAGACTGCGCGAGGCCTCGCGCACGAACCAGCTGGCCCCGCCGGTGAACATCGCTAACGGCATTCCTTCCTCCCCGGTCCCTTATCGTGCGACCCGAGCCTTTGATCTTACTCTCAATCTAGCCCGAAACGGATTTGCGCGCGAGATCGCCGCGAGATCGATGTCTCGGCGCACGCGGGAGGCCGGAAAAGCGATGGTGCAGGCCCGCCCCGGAGCGCCTAAGATTGCGCCAACGGATAAGCGAACGGCGGGCCCGGAAGGCATCGGCAACCGTCGTGGCAAGAAGGAACGGGGGGACACCGCATGTATGCAGCGGACTTCAAATGGCCCGATGACGCCAATATCGCCGTCGTCTTCAACATGTCGTGGGAGACCCTGCCGAGAAGCTACGGGACGCCCGAAAGCGACCAGAAGGCCCGCCAGCGCCCGCCGGCCGACGCCAAATACGCCCGCGGCATGCGCTGGATCTACGAAAACGCCTTCGCCGAAACCGGCGGCATGCAGCGGCTCCTGGACCTTTGGCGGCGGTTCGACATCCGCACCAGCATCTATTGCGACGGCCTCACCGTCGAGCTTTATCCCGAGCTCGCCCGCCAGGCCGTCGCCGACGGGCACGAATTCCTGGTCCAGGGCTGGGACCACAGCTTCCTGTGGGGGATGACGCCCGAGGAGCAGGCGGAGAACATCGACAGGACCATCGATGCCTTCGATAGGGTATTGGGCATCCGGGCCACCGGGTTCTCCTGCGCCGGCGGCCATTTGACGCCGGAGACCTTCCCCATCATCGCCGAGCGCGGTTTCGTCTATTCCTGCGGGCTCAGGAATGCCGAGGTGCCGTTCATCATCCCCGTCGGCGACAAGAAGCTGGTGGGCATGACCAGCTACGACGTTTCCGATACGCGCTCGATGACCGGCTCCGACCGCACCCCGCGCGAAGTGATCGAAATCTGGCGCGATTTCTTCGACCAGCTCTATGACGAGGGCGCCCGGGGCTTCCCCAAGATGCTGGCCTACGGCACCCATCCGCCGCTGGCCATGGCCTACCGCATCCGCCCGCTGGAGGAGCTCCTGGACTACGTGAAGAACACGCCTAAGGTCTGGATCACGACCCGGGGCGAGATCGCCCAGTGGATGCTCGATCACTATCCCGACCACGACCTCTCGAAATTCTATCCCGAAGCCGTCGCCTCGGACCGCTTCTACGGCCTTTTTATCGGGCTCGGCGGCGCCGAAGCCGAGGCCGAGGCCAGGCGCCACCGCCGCGGATGATCCGCTTGGGCAGGAGAACAGCACCATGACGACAGTCGGCGAGGCGGTCGGCCGGACGCTCAGCGCCTACGGCACCGAATTTTTCTTCTGCTTCTGCGGCGGCGATCACGAGCTCTGGCACGGGCTCGATCAGGCGGGCATTCGCATCGTCAACTGCCGCAGCGAGGCGGGCGCGGTCTACATGGCGGACGGCTACGCCCGGGTCTCGGGCACGCCCGGTTTCGTCTACGGCCAGCGCGGGCCGGGCGTCGCCAACGTCGCCGGCGCCATGGCCGACCCGCTGTGGGCCTCGAGCCCGGTGGTGTCGCTCACCAGCTCCATCGCCATGAGCTCGCGCGACCGCTTCGAGTATCAGGACCTCGACGGCCTGCCCATGCACGACGCGGTCACCCGCTGGAACAAGACGGTGTCGGTGCCCGAGCGCGCCGCCGCCATGGTCCGCGCCGCCATCCGCGCCGCCACCGGACCGGCGCCGGGCCCGGTGCACCTCGAGATTCCGGCGAATATGTTCGGCGCCGACGCCGGCGACGGCACCGACCTGCGCGAAGACGGGCTCGGCCATGTGACGTCGAGGCGCATCCCGCCCCCCTATGGCGCCATGGCGCGGGTCATCGATCGCCTGCTTGCCGCCGAGCGTCCGATCATCGTCGCCGGCAAGGGTGTGGTCATCTCCGAGGCCTGGGAGGCGCTGGCGCAATTCGCCCAGGCGCTTGCGATCCCGGTGGTGACGTCGCTGGGCGGCAAGGGGGCGATATCGGAATCCTGGGACCTCGCCGTCGGCGTCATGGGGCGCAATTCGCGCAAGGTGGCCAACGACACGGTGCGCCGATGCGACGCGGTGCTCGCCATCGGCACCCGCCTGGGCGGCCTGGCGACCCATCGCTGGACCCTGCCGTTCGGCGAAAAGACGCTGATGCAGATCGATTCCAACGCCGCCGTGCTGGGGCATAATTTTCCCGCCGAGATCACCGTTCTCGCCGACGCCAGGGCGGCGCTGGAGGCGGGGCTCGCGGACATCGAGAGCCGCGGCCTCGCCCGCGAACGCAACGCTTGGGCGGACCAGGTGGCCACCGACATCGCCGCCTGGCGCGGACACGCGGCGCGCCTGGCGACGGAGAGGCCCGAGGACGGCATCCATCCCGCCGCCGTGCTGGCGCACCTGCGCGACCTGATGGCGCCGGACGACATCATCGGCGCCGATACCGGGGCCCACGGCGCCTGGGTCGGCGCCCTGTTCCCGGTGGAAGCGGGCAAGACCATGGTCCGCGCCAACGGCTCGCTCGGCTGGGTCTTTCCCGGCGCCATGGGCGCGGCCCTGGCGGCGCCGGACCGGCGCACGGTGGCGGTGTCGGGCGACGGCGGAATCCTCTACCACATCGCCGAGCTCGAGACCGCGCTCAGGCTGGAGATCCCGGTGGTCGTCGTGGTCCTCAACAACGCCGCCCTCGCCTCCGAGTACCACACCCAGGTGCGGCGCTGGAACGGGCGTTACATCGCCGACGTGGTCGATTACCGGGACGTCGATTTCGCCGCGGTGGCGCGCGCCTTCGGCGCCCATGGCGCGCGCGTCGAGGACGCCGCCGACATCAAGGACGCCGTCGCCGAGGCGCTGGCCGCTAGGGCGCCGGCGATCATCGACGTCAAATCCAGCAAGGACGCCAGATCGCCATCAGCCAACTATGATGACGAGCGGCTGGTCTAGCGCCGAATCCGCCCATTCGGGCGCGACGGCAGGCAAGGCGCGCGAGGGGAGGCGCTGATGGAGGATCGCTACGAAGATTTCGTCGCCGTCGGGCCGGGCTCGCTGGCGGGCCGGTACCTGCGCATGTTCTGGCAGCCGGTGTACCTTTCTGAGAACCTCATGCCCGGCCGTCCGGTGCCGATCCACGTCATGGCCGAGGATTTCACCCTCTACCGCGGCGAAAGCGGGACGCCCTATCTGGTCGGCGCGCACTGCCCGCATCGCGGGCTCGTGCTGTCCGCGGGCCGCGTGGTGGGTGAAGACATCCAATGCTTCTATCACGGCTGGACCTTCGACGGCTGTGGCCGATGCGTCGCGCAGCCGGCGGAACATCCCGGATTCGCGGACCGGGTCACCATCCCAGCCTACCCGACGCGGGAATACCAGGGCCTGGTCTTCGCCTATCTCGGCGCGGGCGAGGCGCCCCGATTCCCCACCCTCGACGTCTTCGAGGACGAGGGCTTCGTCGAGAATCGCGCGAGCCACCGCCCCTGGCCGTTCTTCACCCAGCTGGAGAACAGCGTCGATGAAACGCACTTCAATTTCACCCATCGCCGCACCAAGTTCGACGACCTCGGCATGAACGACGAGGTGCCGGAGATTTTCTGCGAGGAAACGCCCTACGGCATGCTGCGCATGGCAAGGCGCGCCAACGCCATACGCAAGGGCCATCTCTTGATGCCCAACTGGAGCCTGTCGTCCAATTACGAACACGACAAGGGATGGGCCAACCACGTGGTCTGGCGCGTGCCCGTGGACGAGGACAGCCATACCAGCTTCATGGCCGATTTCATCTACAAGACGGGGAAGGAGGCCAAGGCCTACAGGCAAGCCATCGCCGAGAAACGCAAGCGCCGCGAGAGCCTCGAGCCCGCCGTCGACACCATCAGGCGGATCCTGCGCGGCGAGATCCACGCCGACGACGTGCCCGCCGACCATCCCGATATCGTCACCATCCAGGACGGCGTGTCCTGCATGGGTCAGGGTGCGGCGCGCAACCGCAACGACGATCTCATGGGCGCATCGGACCGCCAGGTGGCGATGCTGCGCCGGCTGTGGAACCGCGAGCTGGCGGCGCTGCGCGACGGCCGTCCCCTCACCACATGGACGGTCCCCAAGGACCTCGCCACCACCAAGGGCATCGAGGAGTGACATGACGGCCCCTCAAGGCGGCTTCTCCCGCTCCGCGATCCCTGATACGCTCAAGCGAAAGGCCACGCGCGCGGGCCCTCGGGAGGGAGCCATGCTGACCGTCAATCCGTTGTCCAAGCCCTTTGCCGCGGAGGTGACCGGCATCGATCTCAATGCCGCTGTCGGCGACGATCTCTTTGCCGAGATCCTGGCGATCTGGCGCCAGCACCCGGTCCTGGTGTTCCGCGATCAGGATATCGATATCGACGCCCAGCAGGCGTTCTCCGAGCGTTTCGGAACCCTGAAAACGCGGGCGCGTAGACCGAGCGATCAGGGCGGCACCGCGCGTCTCGACAATCCCTATGTCATGCTGGTCTCCAACATCAAGGAAAACGGAGAGTACATCGGCGCCAGCCCCAAGGGCGCGCTTCCGTTCCATTCCGATTCGGCATTCGACGAGGTGCCCGCCAAGGCCAGCCTGCTTTACGGGATCGAGCTGCCGAAAACGGGCGGCGATACGCTGTTCGTCAGCATGTGCGAGGTCTACGACGCGCTCGCCTCCGGTATCAAGGAGGTGATCGCCGACAAATGGGCGGTCAATTTCCACCTGCCGTCCCTGCCGCTCGATCCCAACCAGAGCGAGGACGAGCGCATGCGGACGGCACGGCGTTCGGCCCACCCCATGGTCATCGCCCACCCGGAAACCGGTCGCCCGGTGCTGTTCGTCAACCGCCACATGACGCGCCGGATCGTCGGCATGGGTGATGACGAGGCCGCGGCCCTGCTGGAAGAGATCTATGCCCTGATCGAGGATCAGCGGTTCCTTTACGCCCACAAATGGCGCTGGGGCGATCTGGTGGTCTGGGACAACCGCTGCGTCCAGCACGGGCGCAGCGATTTCGATCCCGCCGAACGGCGGCTGCTGCGCCGCTTCGCCATCGGCTGCGAGGCCCGGCCCCAGCCTTATAGCGCGCGCTGCGGGGCGCCGCCCGAGATCATGGCACCGGCCGCCCAATAGGCGGGCCGGCGAGGCTCGGAGACGGGAACACGGCAGGGGCGAAGGCGCCAGGCGAAGGATGATGAGATGAGTGCAATCGATGCGGATGCCCATGTGGTCGAATGCGAGGCGACCTTCGACTACGTCGATCCCGAGTTTCACGACCTCAAGCCACGGGTGATGTGGCAGCAGAGCGAGGACGTCCTCACCATGGACAACGAGGGCAAGCAGCCGCAGCGCGAATTTTGGGTGATCGACGGGCGCATCCATCCCAAGGAGGGCAACATCGGCCACAACACCTCCAAGGACTCCCGCGAGATGAGCTCGATCGCCGCCCGCCTCGACCACATGGACGCGCTCGAGATCGACATCCAGGTGCTCTATCCGACGGTGTTCCTGCGGGCCTGGACCAACGACCCGACGGTCGAGTATGCGCTGTGCAGGTCGTATAACCGCTGGCTCGCGGAGATCTGGAAGGCCGCGCCCGACCGCCTCAAATGGGTGGTGATGCCGCCGCTCCTGCGCCGGGACAAGGCCGCCGAAGAACTGCGCTTCGCCAAGGATCACGGCGCCGTCGGCGTCTTCCTGCGCGGCATCGAATGCGAAAAGCAGCTCGATAACCCGTATTTCTTCCCGCTCTACGAGCTGGGCCAGGAGCTCGACCTCGCCATGTGCCTCCATGCCGGCAACGGCAGCCTGACCCATCACGAGATCTACAAGGGCGGCGGGCTTGCCCGCGGCAAGCTTCCCGTGGTGTCCGCCTTTTCCCAGCTCCTGTTCTCGGGCATCCCCGCCAAGTTCCCGAAGCTGCGCTGGGGCTTCATCGAGGTCAGCGCCCAGTGGCTGCCCTACGTGCTCAACGACATGGAGCTGCGCTACCGGCGCCGCGGCGAGCCGGTGCCTGAGACGCTGCTTGCCGACAACAATTTCTACGTCGCCTGCCAGGTGACCGACGACCTCGAGCGCATCCTGCCGCTTGCCGGCGACGGCCAGCTGGTGATCGGCACCGATTACGGTCACCACGACACCTCGACCGAGATCGAGGCGCTCCGGCTGATGCGGGACGGCGGCCGGATCTCCGCCGATGCCGCGGACCGGATCCTCGACGCCAACGCGCGGGCGCTTTACGGATTGTGACGGGGCGAGAACAGGCCAGGGAGGGCAAACAGCGATGGCCGCGATCGATGCCGATGCACATGTCGTCGAATGGGAAGGCACGTTCGACTACATCGATCCCGATTACCGCAATTTCCGGCCCTGGGTGATCGTGCCCAAGGGCGAGGAAGGGCTCAGGCTAGACAACGAGGGCAAGGCGGCGCAGCGGGAATATTGGGTGATCGACGGCCGCGTCCACCCCAAAGAGCAGAACATCGGCCACAACACGTCGAAGGAATCGCGCGAGATGAGTTCGGTCGCCGCCCGCCTCGGCCACATGGACGAGCTCGAGATCGACATCCAGGTGCTCTATCCGACGCTGTTCCTGCGCCCGCTGACCGCGGACCCGACCGTCGAATACGCCATCTCCAAGGCCTATAACCGCTGGCTCGCCGACATCTGGAAGGCGGCGCCCGACCGCTTCCGCTGGGCGGTGGTGCCGCCGCTTCTTTCCATGGAGAAGGTCGCCGAAGAGCTTCGTTTCGCCCGCGACCACGGCGCCGTCGGCGTCTTCCTGCGCGGCATCGAATGCGAAAGGCAGCTCGACGATCCCTATTTCTTCCCCCTCTACGAACTGGGGGAAGAGCTCGACCTGGCGATGTGTTTTCACTCCGGCGTCAACAGTTTCACCCATCTCAACATCTATCCCCTGGGCGGGCTCGGGCGCGGCAAGCTCCCCGTCGTCTCCGCCTTCCACCAGCTGCTGTTGGCCGGGGTCCCCGCCAGATTCCCGAAACTGCGCTGGGCCTTCATCGAGGTCTCGGCGCAGTGGCTGCCCTATGCGCTCAACGATCTCGCGCTCCGTTTCAAGCGCCGGGGAAAGCGCATGTCCGACACCATCCTCGCCGACAACAATTATTACGTGACCTGCTACGTGAGCGACGAATTCGACTACATCCTGCCGGTGGCCGGCGACGGCCAGCTGGTGATCGGCACCGATTACGGCCATCACGACACGGCGACCGAGATCGAGGCGCTCCGGATCATGCGCGACGAAGGCAAGGTGCCGGCCGCCGTCGCCGACAGGATCCTTGACGACAACGCCCGCGCGTTATACGGCCTGTGACGGCGATAGAAACTCGGGGAACCGGACCATGACAGCCACGACCATCTCCATCCAGCCGCTATCGGCCCATACCGGCGCCGAAATCTCCGGCGTCGATCTGGGGGCGCCGCTCGACGAGGCGACCTTCGGCGCGATCCGCCGGGCGTTCAGCGACTGGGGCGTGATCTTCTTCCGCGACCAGGACATCACGCCGGCCCAGCAGCTCGCCTTCGCCAGGCGGTTCGGGCAGGTCGAGGCCGATCGCCATGCCTCCAACCTGCCGTCGGTGGACGGCTTCGATGAGATCAAGGAGATCGTCCGCCGGCCCGAGGATGCGCGCAATGTCGGCGGCTTCTGGCACACCGATCAGTCGTTCCTGCCCCATCCCGACTACGCCTCGGTGCTCTATGCGCGCACGTTGCCGCCGATCGGCGGCGATACCATGTTCGCCCATCTCGGCGCCGCGCTTAAGGGCATGTCGCCGGGGCTCCGGGCGACGCTCGAGACGCTTTCGACCGTGCATATCAAATCCCACGCCTACGGCATCGGCGATACGCCGGCGCGCGGCATCACGGCCGAGTATTACGCGGAGATGCGCGAGAAATTCGCCGGCATCGAGGCCACCCACCCGGTCATCGCCCGGCACCCGGACTCGGGGCGCGAGGTGCTGTTCCTGGGCCCCGTCTATTCCGACCGCTTCGACGGCTGGACGCGGGAGGAGAGCCTGCCGCTGATGCGCCACCTCGCCAAGCTGATGACCAAGCCCGAGCACACCTGCCGCTTCCGCTGGAGCGAAGGGTCATTGGCGATGTGGGACAACCGCGCGGTGCTGCACTACGCCTTCGACGACTATCCCGGCCACCGGCGGGTGATGCACCGCGCGACCGTCAGCGGCCCGTGGCTCACGCCGCTGGCCGCCGCCGCCTGAGGGGGCAGAGCGGCCTCCGATCAACAGCCGAGGCATGATGGCGGTGGGGGTGGGATTGATAAGGGGCCTGCTGGCCCCTTCCCCTGCGGGCGCCGCGTCTCTCCGCCGGAGAGCCTTGGCGTCCAAAATTGCTTGCTGCAATTTTGTCGAACCCTGGCTCCGTTCACCGCACCCGCCCAACGATCGTCAAAAGGGCTCCATCGCGGGAGCCCTTTTGACGATGGCGGTGCTTGTAGTCT
>JAWWBR010000036.1:0-26469 GCA_033720855.1 Alphaproteobacteria bacterium | reverse complement strand
GTCCGGCGCCATCTACGGCATCCGGACGCTCGAAGTCCTCAAAGAGGAGGCGGACATCGAGGTGCACCTGGTCATGTCGCCGTCGGCGGGACGCACCATTCACGACGAGACCGATTGGAAGGTTTCGGACGTGGAAGCCTTGGCCGACGTCGTCCACAATTATCGCGACATTGGCGCGTCGCTGGCCAGCGGGTCCTACCGTCACGACGGCATGATCATCGCGCCCTGTTCGGTCAAGACCCTATCGGGTCTGGTCAACTCCTACGATGACAACCTTTTGGTCCGTGCCGCGGACGTCGCCCTCAAGGAAAAGCGCCGCGTGGTCCTGCTTTTGCGGGAAACGCCGCTTCATCTCGGCCATATCGAATTGATGGCGCGGGCCGCCCAATACGGCGCCGTGGTGATGCCGCCGGTACCCGCTTTCTACATCCGGCCGCAGAGCCTGGACGACATCATTAACCAGAGTGTGGGAAAGTCACTTGATTTTTTTGACATTTCCCACACACTTTTCCGTCGCTGGAAAGAAACCGAGCCATCGGATGGCCAGTGAGGGGGAAAACTGGACCACGAGAGTTCAATTGGTAACCGCGCAAACAGGCGCGGAAGGCTAGAACCAATCCATACCAAAACAGGTGGGGTATCATGGATTACGTACTGCTAATGCTATCCAGCGCCGGTGATGCGCTGGTCATCATGGCCGACCCAATGCGGCTGCTGTTCCTTTTCGGGGGCGTGGTCATCGGCCTGGTATTGGGCGTCATTCCCGGCCTCGGTGGGCTCGTCGGTATGGCGTTGCTGCTGCCGTTCACCTTCGACATGGACAAATTCGCGGCCTTCGCCTTCCTGCTCGGTATGGGGTCCGTGACGACGACCTCCGATACCATCCCGGCGGTGCTCTTCGGGGTGCCCGGGACGACGGGATCGGCCGCGACCATCCTCGACGGACATCCCATGGCACGAAACGGCGAGGCCGGTCGAGCCTTCGGCGCCGCCTATACGGCGTCGATGATGGGCGGCATATTCGGCGCCTTGCTGCTGGCCATCTCGATCCCGATCCTGCGACCGGTGATGCTCTACCTGGGCTCGCCCGAGTTGCTGTCGTTCTCCGTGTTCGGCCTATCGATGGTCGCGGTGCTGTCCGGCAGCTCGCCCATGCGCGGCGTGGCCGCGGCCTGTATCGGCCTGCTCATCGCCATGATCGGCTCGGACCCGCAGACCGGAACCCTGCGCTGGACGCTCGATTCGCTTTACCTGTGGGATGGCCTGCCGATCGTGCCCGTGACCATCGGCCTCTTCGCCTTGCCGGAGCTGGCTGATATGGCCATCACCCGCTCGTCGATCGCCACCGATTCGGAAGCCGCGGAAATGGATACGAGATCGGGCCAGTGGCTGGGCATTCGCGATACCTTCACCCATTGGTGGCTGGTCATCCGCGTCGCCTGGTTGGGCTCGGCGCTCGGCGCCATCCCGGGTCTCGGTGCCGCCATCGTCGACTGGGTGGCCTACGGTCACGCCGCCCGCACGGAGCCGGGCGCGGCGGAAACCTTCGGCAAGGGCGACGTGCGCGGCGTCCTCGCTTCGGAGGGATCCAACAACGCCAAGGAGGGCGGGGCACTGGTCCCGACCATCGCTTTCGGCGTGCCGGGCTCGGCCTCGATGGCGATCCTGCTCGGCGCCTTCCTCATCCATGGCCTGATCCCAGGTCCCGACATGCTGACCAAGCATCTCGACGTGACCTATTCCATGGTGTGGTCGGTGGCGCTCGCCAACATCCTCGGCACGGGCATCTGTTTCGCCTTCTCCAACCAGTTCGCGAAGATCGCCCTGCTGCGCTACACCATCATCATGCCGCTGATCCTGGCGATCGTGTTCATCGGCGCCTTCCAGGGCTCGCGGCAGTGGGGTGACATTTACGCCCTGCTGATCTTCGGCACCGTCGGTTGGTGCATGAAGCGGCTGCAATGGCCGAGGCCGCCGGTGATCCTCGGCGTGGTGCTGGGTGACATCGTCGAGCGCTACATGTTCATATCGGTCGAGCGCTACGGCACCGAATGGCTGTTCCCGACGTCGTTCGCGAATGTCCGCTACGTCGTGATCTTCATGTTCCTGCTGTCGATCTACGGCCTGATGCGTCCGCTCATGAAGGAGTACAGGATGGCCGGCGGGGCCAGTGGGATCATCAAGGAGTTCGGTGTCGTACCGCGTCTCGATGTCCAAACCCTGTTCTACGTCTTCTTCATCGGCATCTTCTCCTACGCCATGTGGGAGGCCTCGACCTGGAACCACGATGCGCGCATCGTGCCGACCATCGTCGGCTATTTCGGCCTCGGGGTCATCGTGATCAGTATGATCAACCATACCTTCCGGACCATCGAGCACACGGAGGAATCGGCCGAGAGCCATGTCCGCCAATCCCTGCATCTCGACCTGTCGGTGCGGGGGCCGAAGATGGACGCGAGAACGCTAACCATCCGCGCCGTGACCTATGCCGCGTGGTTGCTGGGG
This sequence comes from Alphaproteobacteria bacterium, assembly GCA_033720855.1. Classification (GTDB taxonomy): domain Bacteria; phylum Pseudomonadota; class Alphaproteobacteria; order SMXQ01; family SMXQ01; genus SMXQ01. The sequence continues at coordinate 23,964 of JAWWBR010000036.1, read as the reverse complement.
TTCCTGCTGTCCTCGGCATTGTTCGGCATCCTCTTCACCGTCTTCCTGTTCGTGATCGGCTACATGCGGATCGAGGGCCGGGAGCCCTGGAAGATGACGATCATCAGCGCCTTCGTGCTGTTCGCCTTCGCCGCCATCCTGTTCGACGAGCTTCTGGCCCTGCCGTGGCCGCAGGCCGCGATCATGGATGTTTACGTGGAGTCGAAGGAGGCGTGGTTGAACCAATGGAACGAATGGTTCCTTGAATAGACCGAACGCAGGCACTCAGCCAAAGGGCGGGAGACTTCTCCCGCCCTTCTTTTATCTGCGCCCCCGGGTGCGATGGCCCTGAGGCGGCCGGTTACGGGTGGACGGTTTCGGTGAACCAGTCTGTGGGCAACTCGTTGCCCGCGCCTTCCTCCTTGGCGCGGCGGTAGATGACCGCGCCGGCCGCCGCGAACTGGTACCCGAGGCCGAGGTTGTTGAGGAAGCAGGTGACCTCCTCGTCGCCCTCGCGGCCGGTGACCGTCCCCGCGATCAGTTCGGGAAGGGTAGGGAAGGCATTGAAATCGAGTTCCCGTGCCGCATTCCACGCCTTGCCCTTGCTTTCCTCCTGGAACGGCGCCCCTTCGGCGACGACCAGGATGGGTTCGGTGTCGTGGGTGTGAACCGCCACCCTGTCGGCGGCCTTGATCGCGGCGGGCTCGATCTCGGGTTTCTTAATGGAAGAAAGGTGCATCCCTTCCTCGACCCAGTCGGCGAAGAAGATGGGGTCGATGGAGTTTGATCCGCACATGGCGATGTCCACGCCGCGCACGGCTTCTTCGGGGTGGTCGACGGGATGGACCGGCACCTCCAGCACCTCGCTCATGCGTTGGGAGAACGATTCACGGTTGTCCTTGTTGGGGGAGAAACACTTGATGTCCTTGATAGCGCGGACGGAGCAGGCGGCCGAAAGCTGGGTTTCCGCCTGCCAGCCGGAGCCCAGCAGCCCGATGGTCTCGGCATTCTCCCGGGCCATGTATTTGACCCCCAGGCCGTTGGTCGCCCCGACCCGGATGTGCTGCAGCACGCCATCGGGAAAGATCGCCAAGGGCTCGCCGTTATCGGTGGAAAACAGCAACACCAGGCCGACATAGCGATCGTTGGGGGCGGCCGGCACCTTCACCCGCCGCTGGGTATTGCCGATGATGGGGTTGGTAACGATGTCCGAATTGATCCTGATCGCGCTGATGCCCTGCTTGGGAAGAACGCCGTCCATGGACTTGAGACCGTAGACCGCCTCATCGCTGTAACTGGTCGGGGCGATGCAGTCGGACCGCGTGCGGCTGACGCCGCGTCTTGCAGCCAGCTCCACATAGGCGTCTTCCAGCGCGGCGATGCAGTCGGGCATGGACAGGAGCCGCTCGACATCGTCGTTTGAGAGAATCAGGGTCATCGGGGTCTCCCGGAATTGCGTTGCATATAAAAAAACGGGTCCGGACGGCCGCCCGGACCCGATATGTATAGCAAATCGTGCCGCCCGGCGGCTATTTGCATTCCATGGTCTTGGGCTCGTTGCGTTTGCCCGGCTTGTAGTCGATGTCGCAGACCATGCCGACCTTGAGCGCCTTGCGCTTGGCCTTTTGGCCGTCGACGGTGATCTTGGTGCGCGACCCGGAGATCTTGGCCTTGATGGTCTTGGCGCCATGCTTGAAGGTGATCCAGCGGCCGTCCGGCGTCTTGCTCAGCAGCTTGGTGCCGAGCACCTTGTTGGAGGGCGCCTTGACGTTCAGGATCTCGCGCACCAGGGCCACCACCTCGGGCGGCTGGTTCAGGGCGGCGCGGACCTTGACGCGAACCTCTTCGCCGCCGAGCGGCTCGATGGGCCGGCCGGCCTTCGCCGCCTGGGCGCGGAGCGCGTCGTCCGCCATCGATTTGTCATAGGCGGTGCGCAGCGCTTTGAGGCGGTCCTCCGGAATCGCCGGCGGCCCCCCGGTGAAGCGGGCGAGCTCCGCCTGGGAGCCGATCAGGGCGGCGATGGCCTTGGCATCCTTGCCCTCGACCACGTCGATCAGTTGCGGCGCGTCCTTCGTCTTCTTGCCGCCGATAATGGCGAGGAACCGGCCGTAGCCGTTCTTCACGAACAATTCGGCGGAGCTGAGCGAGCTGACCGCGGCGTGGATCTCGCCCCGGCGCATGGCCAGTTCCGATTGGGTGCCGCGGTAGCCGAGAATCATCTTGTAGTTCCAGCCCAGCACCTTGCCCAGCATCTGGGTGTCGTTGTAGCCCGACGTGCCGACCCCCGACGACGAGAAGCGCCAGGTCTTCGGCCCCTTGAGCTCGGCCAGCGTCTTCGGCCCGCCGTTGACGGCGGCCATGATGACGCGGGGATCCGCCGCGGCCTTGCCGATCCACGACATCTTGGCGAGGTCGAACTTGATCCCCTTCTGGCCGATCACCTGGGAGTAAATCAGGCCGGTATTGAAGATGCCGATGGTCAAGCCGGTCGGTTTGGCGTTGTAGATCAGGTTTGCACCGATCTTATGCCCGCCGCCCGGCTTGTTGACGACCACGAAGGTCGAGCCGGGCAGGTTCTTCTCCATGAATTTGGCGACCAGGCGGCCATAGAAGTCGTAACCGCCGCCGGGCGACGTGGCGACGATGTATTTGACGGTCTTGCCCTTGAAGAATTCGGCGCCGGTGTCTGCCTTGGCCCCGCCGGCGGGAAGGGCGAGCAGCAGGGCCGCGGCCCCGGCGGCGAGGCCGAGAGGCGTGCGGCGTCCTAAAACGTAGTTGGTCATGGAAACTCCCTTTTCTAAGTGGCCGGCGGCCGTGCCGCCGGTGACAGAGGTCAATGGAGGGGGCGATCGCAACGCCCGCGTGCCGTTCCTTCGGATGCCGCGGGCCTCCTGTGCGCGCCCCTTCTCTAGGGTCTTTCGTTGGGCCGGACTATAGCTCGTTCCGCGCCTTTGGCAATATGGGTTTGGCCCCGATCGCGGGCGCAAGGCATCGGGCATAGAAAAAGGGCGGACCCATGGGGCCCGCCCTCATGAGATCAGCCCTGACTACTTGCAGGAAATTTTCTTGAGTTCCATTCCGTCCTTGCGGGCGCTGGTATTGCCTTCGCAGCTCATGCCGGCCTTCAGCTTGGCGCGGTCTTCGTCGCAGGCGCCCTTGATGCACACGTTGGTACGCGAGCCGGAGACAGAATACTCCTTGCCATTGATCATGAGCCTGCGGCCTTCACGCTTGACGGCGGTGATCTTGCCCTTGACCTCGTGTGGACTCATGGCCTCAGCCGTCGTCGAGACGAAGGTGGTGAAACCGGTCATCAGGCCGATGGCGAGAGCAGACGTGAACAGAGCAGTGGTAATTTTCATTGGTTAAGTCCTCCTGAGACTCCCTTGACGAAACACGTGACGGCCGTCGTGGCCGATCGCTGCATGATGCTGCCCCTTTGTCCCTCACGACACCCATGTTCGCCACGAGGGGCGAAGAACGGCACCATTGGGCGGTATTCTGATGGACCTTCGGCCAGACCGCAAGTCTATTGAATCAATCGCTTAGATACGTATCGACGACGTAATTCGTGATATGGCCTTCGAAAATGATCTGTTCCAACAAAACCACCAGGATCAGGTACATGGTCAGCCACACCCCGGCCGTGATCATCAGGCTCAGCTTGAGCGATTCCTTGGCGTAGAAACGCAGAAACAGGAACAGGAAGATGGGGGTGCCGATCCAGAAGCCGAACAGCAGCACGATGGCCAGCAGGAAGAAGAAATAGCCGAACAGGATCAGTTCCTGCCGGTTGCGGCTCTTGGCAACGAGGGAATGGTCTTCGACCAGGGTTCCCAACTCTTCCTTGGCGTAGTCGAGCTCCAGCCCTTCGGTGTGCTTGGACAGCTCCGCCATGTATTTCTCGAAATCGGTGCGCGGATCGATCTGTCCCTTGTTGGCGAAGAAGTCCTTGATATCCAGGGTGATCTGCAAAAGCGTCAACGCCATGCCCGGGAAACCGATGACGAAGGGCAGGAAGTTGGCGGGCCAGGAATAATCCCAGGCGACGTACACCATGACCGCGAAGATCGAAAACATGAGCAGCGAAAACAGGGTTCGCCCATGGGTCAGGGCCCGCAGGAAAGTCGGCCGGTCTTCGCTGTCGTGGTCAGATGCCGACATTGGCTGAACTCCGGTTTTTCTTGTCGATGAAGCCGCGGTAAACGGCATAGGCGATGGTGACCACGATAAGGCCGATGAGGATGACCGAGAGCGGCCGGACGAAGAAGTCCCAGCGCCACAGCGCCCACGCCTTGTGCAGGGATTCTTCGGCGATCTTGCCGAGGACGATGCCGATGGCGAAGGGCGGCCTCGGCCAGTCGTATTTCAGCAGCCCGTACCCGACGACGCTGAGGATGCCGAGCAGGATCAGATTCTCCCACTGGCCCTTGGCGAGCAGGGTGCCGAGCACGGTGATGATCAGGACCACCGGGATCAGGATGCCGCCGCGGAGGAAGGTGAGCAGCGCGACCCAGCGGGTGATGAAGAGCAGGATCACCACCGCCGCCAGGTTGGAGATGACCAGCGCCCAGATCAGGATCCACACCAGGTCGAGCTCCTGGACCAGCAGCATCGGCCCCGGTTGGATGCCGAGGATCAGCCAGGCGCCGAGGAGGATCGCCATGCCCGAGGAGCCGGGCACGCCGAAGAACAGGGTCGGCAGCAGGGACCCGCCTTCCTTGGAATTGGTGGCCGATTCGGGAGCCACCACGCCGCGCACGTCGCCCTTGCCGAAGTTCTGTGAATCCTTCGAGCTCTGCACCGCGTGCCCGTAGCAAATCCAGGCCGCCGCCGAGCCGCCCAAACCGGGCAGGATGCCGATGAAGGCGCCGATGGCCGAGCACCTGAGCACCAGCCACCAGTGACGGAACGTGATCCAGCACCCCTTGAGCTGGGCCCGCACCCCGGTTTGCGCCATTTCCTTGGAGACCGCCGAGATCGACCCCCCCTTGACGCCGAGGTGGATCATCTCGGGCACGGCAAACAGCGCCAACACGGCCGTGATCAGGTCCATTCCGTCCCACAGGAACAGGAAATCTTCCGAATAGCGGGCGATACCGGTCTGCGGATCCATGCCGACGAAGGCCAGCATCATGCCGTACAGGCCGACCACCAGCCCCTTGAAGATGGCCGAGCCGGAGACGAAGGCGACGAAGGTGATGCCGAGAAGGGCGAGGAAAAAGAATTCCGCCGGGCTGAACTTGAGGACGATGGGCTCGATCACCGGGATCAGCACGGCCAGCACGACGGCGCCGATCACGCCGCCGATCCCCGAGGCCATCAGGCTCGATCCCAGGGCCACCCCGGCCTCGCCCTTCTTGGCCATGGGATAGCCGTCGACGATGGTGGCGGCGTCGTCGCCGGTTCCCGGGACGCCGAAAAGGATCGAGGAGATCTGCCCGGCGGTGCCGGTGACCGCGTGCATGGAGAGCAGGAACACCGCCCCGGCGATGACCGGTTGGCCGAATACGAAGGGAATGGTGACGGCGATGGCAAGGCGCCCGCCGAGGCCGGGCACGGCACCGAAAAAGATGCCGATCAAGGTGCCCAGCATCAGCATCCACATTGCATAGCCGGAGGTGGTCAGCTGAACGAGCGTGTTCAGCATGGTTTCAATCATCGAGAAGCCCCATCCCTGTTCGGTCTTCTTCTATAATCCGCGACAGGGGCCTGCTCGTCCCCGTCAGGCGGTTTTCCCGCTCTCTTCTGCCGCGCCGCAACCTACGCCCCCGGCCCTTTGCCGACCTCTCAACCCGAGGACGGTCCGCGGTGCCGGGTTAGACTTTTACGTCTTCGAAACCTTCCGCGTTTTCCAGCTGTTCGAACCAGTCGAAGCCCATCTTCTTGATGATGCGGCTGTTGACGACGATCACCCGGGCCTCGTTTTCGGAATCCGCATTGAAGCGTTGATGAATGACGTAGGGCGGTACGTAGACGAAGTCCCCCTGCTTCCATTCGAACTTCTTGGGTTCGGATTCCCATTCCCACTCAAACTCGTCCTTGCAGTCGAAATTGACGTCCCAATGCAGGTCGTAGCCGGTGCCTTCCACGACGTACATGATTTCTTCCGTCAGATGACGCGACTTGCCCGTGCCCTTGCCGGGTTCGAGGAACTGCATATAGGCGTCGATGCACATTTCCATGGTGTTCATCTTTTCATGGATGATGTGCTTGATGAGCCCGTCCGGAGACCGCTCCATGGGCATTTCATTGGCCTTGACCACGTTCTTCATCTTTGCCTTGTAGGCCTCGCGGAAGCTCGCGGATTCCTGGAGCCCCTCCAGGTAATAGCTGCACTCCGCATCGGACAGGCGGGATTTTGCTTTTTCGTCGTCAAAGGCCATTTGGCTCCGTCTCCCTCCAGAACCGCACCGGGGCGCGGCACCAATTGTTTCTCAGCGGCATTACATAGCGGATTGCGGGGGGCGCGGCTAGGGGTTTTCTGGCCGCCCAGCCCCGCCGCAGCCGCCCGGCGGCCGGGTTCGGCGACGCCACCGCGCGGTCCTTCGCAAAAATGGGAAAATTGGTCGGAAATCGGTGAGGATGGTCTTGCGTGAGGCGGGCAGTATTGTTACCGTCCATGATCAATTCGGGACGGATGTACGGGCAGAGTTCATCCGCACCATGATACTTGGGGATTTGCCGGACTGCGGGCGCGAGATGCGCGCGTCAAGCCGGTTTTGCCGGTTCGTGCGGCGAAGAGCGGTACGGCTGTCCGGTTGAATTGGGGGAGCGAGAAGCGGCGGCAAAGGGGGGACGGTCCCGGTGCACGAGGATGTGACTGAAAGGGCGCGGCCTGCGACTGACAGGCCGGGTCCGATCTCGCGTTGTTTTCCTGAACGGCAATTGATCTTCCGTACCGACGGTCGAACCGGATTCATGACCTTGACCACGCGCATGCAAGTGACCGCGTTGGTCGGGGTTGTAAGCCTTTTCGCGTGGGTCGGTGTCTCGATCGTGACGCAATCCCGATTCGAAGAAAGGATCGCCGCGAAGGATCTCAGGATCGCCGCCGCCAAAGCCGCCTACGGCGACCTCAAGGTCGAACTCGACCGCTCGGAATCCCGTTTCCGGTCGGTCGCCCGCACCTTGGAGGCCAAGCACGCGTATCTCATGGCGCTGTTGGACCGCAGGACAACGTCCGGCGGCACCTTCGGGCCGGTCCCGCAAAACGGTGCCGACGACCCCGCGCGCGAGCGTATCGAAAGCTCGCGGCGGGCGCTGCTGGCCCAACTGGGCGCCCTGGAGATGGCGTTGAAGCCGAAATCCCAGTCTCACGCAAAGGGGCGGAGGCCGTCGATGAGCCCCGGCGAGGGGTTGCGCGCGCGGCTCGAGCGGGCGCGCGTCAGGCGGGAGCACAAGCGCCTGGTCGCCAGGATCGACAAACTGGAACAGCGGCTTCTGGCGGTCAACGGATCCCAGCGCGGGGTGATGGATTTCCTTGCCGCGCAGAGCATCGACGACTTCGACCGGGCCAAGAAACTGGTCGCGATTTCCGGTCTCGATGTCGACGATTTGCTGGCGCGGCTTCGCGGCGGGAACGCGCGCGGCCAAGGCGGTCCCTTTATCGCGGCGACGCCGGGACACGACAAGGGCGATGTGGTCCCGGCGGCCCTGGGCGTTATCGACCGTCAGTTGGACCAATGGGAAACCCTTGGTCTTCTGATCAGCCGTTTGCCGCTGATCGCACCCGTTGATCACTATTACGTGGCCAGCCGATTCGGCAAGCGCCGCGATCCCATAAACCGGCGCTGGGCGATGCATTTCGGCGTCGACCTCGCCGGCGTGTACCGGTCGCCCATCCTCGCCACCGCACCGGGTCGGGTCGTCAAGGTCGGGTGGAACGGCAATTACGGGCGCATCGTCGAGATCGATCATGGCCTCGGAATCCGCACACGCTACGGCCATTTGCGCCGGGCGCAGGTCAAACGGGGCCAGAAGGTCGGCTTCCGGCAACAGATCGGAGAAATGGGAAACTCGGGGCGATCGACGGGGACCCACGTCCATTACGAGATCTTGGTCAATGGCAAACCGTTCGACCCGGCAAAGTTCGTAAAGGCAGGTGAACATGTTCTCCAGGGATACTAAATCAGCGGGCCGGAACGCGGGCCCCCGCGTCCCGTCAATCATCAGCACCAACCTGCGCATCGTCGGGGATCTGGTCTCCGAGGGCGATGTTCAGGTCGACGGGGTCATCGAAGGCGATGTGCATGCGCGCTCCCTGACCGTCAGCGAAGGCGCCGCGGTGCGCGGTGAAATCAAGGCCGAATCGGTCTGCATCCGGGGTGCCGTCGAGGGCCAGATCACCGCCGATCAGGTCCAGTTGGGCCGCACCGCCAAGGTTGTCGGCGATGTGGTGCATGCGGTCCTGGCCATAGAATCGGGCGCCTTCATCGAGGGCCACTGCCGGCATAAGCCGGAAAAGGTCGAGGCCGTGGCGGTGACGGACGAAGAGGGGGCCGAGTCCCAAGGGCCGATCGCGGCGTCCGCCTGACGCGGTTTCCCGGCTGCAGCCCCGGCGGCGCCGTACCTTTCACGCCGTAACCGCGCGCGCGGCGCCCCTCTTCAGCGCATCCGCGTAAGTGGCCGCATCGACATTGCCGCCCGAGCCGATGGCGACGATGGTCTTCCCCGCGGCATCGAATTCCTCGGCGAGCGCGCCCGAGACCAGCGCCGCCAAAGCGATCGCGCCGGCGGGCTCCAAAACCAGCTTGAACTCCGCGAAGGCCGTGTAAAGACCGTGGCAGACGGTATCGTCGTCAATGGCCAGGACGCCATCGACCAGACGCCGGTTGATGGGGAAGGTGAGTTCGCCTGGCATCGGCGCCATCAGCGCGTCGCACAGCGTGGCCGGGTGTCCGGGGCCGAGGTCGACGGCACGCCTTTCGCCGGCGGCGAACGAGCGCTTGGTGTCGTCATAGCCGACGGGCTCGACCATGAAGATCTTGGTCTCGGGGGAAAGAGCCTTGACCGCGGTGGCGATCCCCGCGGTCAAGCCGCCGCCCCCGCAGGGCACCAGTACGGCATCGGCGCTGGCGCCCAGGCTGCCGGCCTGTTCGACCAGTTCAAGCCCGACCGTCCCCTGGCCGGCGATGATGCGGTAGTCGTCGAAGGGCGGCACGATCGTGGCCCCGGTGTCGGCGGCTATGGCTTCGGCGATGGCGGCGCGGTCCTCGCTCTCGCGCCGGTAGAAGACCAGTTCGGCACCCCAGGAACGGGTGTTGTGCTTCTTGATCTCCGGGATGTCGTCGGGCACGACGATGGTCGCGCCGATGCCCGCGTAGTGCGCCGCCGCGGCCACCCCCTGGGCGTGATTCCCCGAAGAATAGGCGACCACGCCGCGCTCGCGCTCGCCCGGCGCAAGCTGGCTGATGGCGTTGAAGGCGCCGCGGAACTTGAACGACCCGGTCACCTGCAGCGCCTCGGCCTTGAGCAGCACGCGGCAGCCGAGCCGGTCGTTGAGGAGCGGCGCCTCCATCAGCGGTGTGCGTATGGCCCGGCCGCCGATGCGCGCGGCCGCCTGTTCGATCTGTTCAAGCTCAACGGTCATGAGGGCGTGCTCCGGGCTGCGTCTTGCGGCGGGGCAGGATACCGGATCGCCAGGGAGCGGAGAAGCGTTCCCGCCCCCTGTACAGGGCGGCGGCGGCTCGCCATACTGCGCGCCCGAGGCTAGGGGCGAGCACGAAGGGGTTTAATCGGTGCGTGAACCCGATGGCCGGGGCGGCAACCCGGTTTCAGAAACCATCGACCGCGTGAACGGCGCGGTCGGACGCGCGGTAGCGTGGTGCGCGCTGGCCCTGGTGGCGGTGCAATTCGTGGCCGTGGTGCAACGCTACGTCTTCGGCATCGGCTGGATCTGGGTCGAGGAATCGATTGTCTATCTGCACGCGACCCTGTTCATGGCCGGGGCCGCCTATACCCTGCTGCACGAGGGCCATGTGCGGGTCGATATCTTCTATGCCGGGGCGGATGCGCGCCAACGGGCCTGGGTGGACCTCATCGGCACCGTGGCGTTCCTGTGGCCGCTTTCGGGGCTGATCTGCGTCAAGGCCTGGCCCTACGTTCTTGCCAGCTGGCAGATCCTCGAGCGATCGCCCGAGACCAGCGGCATTCCCGCGGTGTTTCTGCTCAAATCCCTGCTCCTGGTGTTCGCCGCCCTGATCGCCCTCCAGGGCGTATCGATGGCGGCCAAGGCCATCGATACGATCGGCGCGCCGCCGGACGGCGAGGGCGACGGCGGGCACGGCGGCGGGGTCGAGGGCCCGGCATGAGCGATGTCCTGGCCCTCGGCCTGTTCGCCGCAACCTGTCTGTTGATCCTGGCCGGCTATCCCGTCGCCTTCACCCTGGCCGGGACGGCACTCCTGTTCGCCGGTCTCGGCAATCTGCTCGGCGTGTTCGATTTCGGGCTCCTCGGCGCCTACGGCCAGCAGATCTTCGGGCGCATGACCAATCCGGTGCTGATCGCGGTCCCGCTGTTCGTCTTCATGGGCGTCATGCTGGAACGGTCCAAGGTCGCCGAGGAACTGCTCGACACCATGGGCATGCTGTTCGGCCGGTTGCGCGGCGGGCTGGGGATTTCGGTGATCTGCGTCGGTGCCTTGCTGGCGGCTTCCACCGGGATCGTCGGCGCGACGGTGGTGACCATGGGCCTGCTGTCGCTTCCCACCATGCTGAGGCGCGGTTACGACCCCAGGCTTGCGGCCGGATCCATCTGCGCGGCGGGCACCCTGGGCCAGATCATCCCGCCGTCCATCGTGCTGGTCCTGCTCGGAGAGGTCCTGGCTTCGGCCTACCAGCAATCGCAACTCAAGCGGGGCATCTTTTCGCCGGACACGGTTTCCGTCGGCGATCTCTTCGCCGGCGCATTGGTGCCGGGGGTGCTGCTGGTTGCGCTGTATATCGCCTACCAGCTCGGGATGGCCTGGCTGAGACCGGAATCCTCGCCGGCGATCCCGGCCGCGCAGGACGCGGCCCATGGCCGGCGGCTTGCCGCCAGGGTGATGGGCGCGCTGGCGCCGCCGGCGCTGCTCATCGTCGCCGTGCTGGGATCCATCCTCGGCGGCATCGCGACGCCGACCGAAGCGGCGGCGGTCGGCAGCGTCGGCGCCGGGCTGCTCGCCGCCGTCAAGCTCGACCCCAAGGGCCGGCGAAGCGCCTATGCCGCGGTCCTGGCGATGGCCGGGCTGATCGCCCTCGGCGGCGTGTTCGATCTGCGCGTCGGCCGCACCTTCATCCCCGGCCGGGACTGGCTGGGCATCGGCCTCGCCATCGGGCTTTCGGCGGTGCTGGCCATCGGCGTCGCCGACGCGTTCCGCCGGATCCATCGGTCCGGAATCCTTCGCGAGGTCATGGACGGGACCCTCAAGATCACCGCCATGGTCTTCGTCATCCTGATCGGTGCCGCCTTGTTCGCCCTGGTGTTCAGGGGCTTCGGCGGCGACCGCCTGGTGCATGAGTTTCTGACCGGGCTGCCCGGCGGTGCCATGGGGGCGATGCTGTTCGTCATGGCGACCCTGTTCGTGCTCGGCTTTTTCCTCGATTTCATCGAGATCATCTATGTCGTGGTGCCGATGGTGGCACCGCCGCTGATGGCGATGGGGCTGGACCCGCTATGGATCGGCGTGATGATCGCGGTCAACCTCCAGACCAGTTTCCTGACTCCGCCCTTCGGTTTTGCGCTGTTCTATCTGCGCGGGGTGGCGCCCCAATCGGTCACCACCCTGCACATCTATTCCGGTGTCGCGCCGTTCATCGCGATCCAGGTCATGGCGCTGCTGATCCTGGCACTGTTCCCCGCGCTGGTGCTGTGGCTGCCGAGGCTGATCTACGGATGATGGGGAAGGGGACCGGGCGCTAGAACTGGCCGTCCGGTTCGAGGCCGAGAAGGTATTTTCCGTGGCGGGTGCTGCCGGCATCCCAATTGAGGCTGATGTGATGGGCGATGGCGTTGATGTCGCGCCAGGCGCGGCCGATCCTGTGGTCCCGGTTGATGCCGCCGATGCCGCTGACCTCGTAAAGGCCGTTGATGGCGTCCAGCGCCAGCTTGACGATGTAGCTGTGGGTCAAGCGGTTGCGCAGCCGCATGTCGAGATCGATGCGGCCGCCGGCGTCGGCGACGGCATGAGTCTCGGCGAGATCGCGAAAGATCATCAGCTTGGCCGCATCCAATGCCGCCGCCGCCTCCGCCAGGCGCGATTGGACGCCGGCGAATTCCGCCATCGGCTTGGCCCCGGCCATGGCGATGGTCTTGCGCACCTTGGTCTGGGCGATGAAATCCTTGATCGCGCCTTCGAGCGCGCCCAACGCCGGACCGGTAATGGCGGTGGGAATGACGGCGAACATGGGGATGCGATAGAGCGGCCGGTCGAGCGCCAGCGCGCCGGGGCCGTGGCCCGCCTTGGCGTCCTCGATGTCGAGCCTGCGGTGCGCCGGCACGAAGACGTCGTCGCAGACGATGCGCTTGCTGCCCGTCGCCGCCAGTCCGGTCGTGTCCCAGTCATCGTCGAAGCCGTAGTCGGCGGCGGGCACCAGGACGAAGCCGGCGACCGGTTTGCTGCCGCCCTTCTCCGGGGGAAACCGCACCCCGAGCAGGGCCCATTGCCCGTGATCGCAACCGCTGGCGAAGGGCCAGGAGCCGGCGATACGCCAGCCGCCGGCCTCGGGCTCGGCCGTTGTGACCGGCGAGTAGGAGCCGAAGGTGATGGCGCCGGGGTCCGCGCCCCACACGTCCTCCTGGGCCTCCAGGGGAAAATTGGCCACCAGCCATTGGTGCATCATCGCCAGGTCGCAGACCCAGGCGGTCGACGCGCAGCCCTGACCGATCGCCCCGGCGATACGGATGACCATGGAGAAATCGTATTCCAGGCCGCCGAAGCGTTCCGGCTGCAGGACGCGGAAGAACTCCGCCTGTTTGAAGGCGTCCATGACCTCGGCCGGCACCATGCGGCGGCGCTCGGCCTGGTCCGCGTGCTCGCGCACCAGGGGGATCAGGTCATGGGCGCGGGCGACGAGCTCCTCGCGCGACGTTTTTGGGCTGTTGGACGCTTCCATCCGCTTCCGTTTTCCCGCCGCCGGCCGCGCCGTCAGCCATCGGGGTGGGCCGTGGGCAATGGTGTCTTAAGCCAAGGCTGGCACGGAGGCGGGCCGCGGCACAAACGAATTTTTCGCCGACAGTGCGGTGCTCAAAGGGCGGCGGATTTGAGGGCCGTGTCGGAAATGCGCCGGCTACCGAAGATGGCGCGATAGACCTGGAGGTTCTCGATCACGCGCTGGACGTAATTGCGGGTTTCGTCGAAGGGGATCATCTCGATCCAATCGACGGCATCGATCTCGCCCTTGCGGAAGTCGCCGTGGCGGCGGAGCCAGCGCTGCACCCGCCCGGGGCCGGCGTTGTAGGCCGCCAGGCCCAGGACGTAGGAGCCGTCGAAGGACGAGACGACATCCGCGAGATAGGCGGTTCCGATGGCAAGGTTGTAATCGGGGTCCTCCAGCAGCCGGCGGCGCGAGAACGGCAGGTTGAGGCGGCGCGCCACCCGTCTTGCCGTCGCCGGCATCAGCTGCATCAGGCCCCGGGCCCCGGCCCAGCTGACCGCCTGGGGATCGAAGGCGCTCTCCTGGCGCATCAGGGCGAGAAGCAGGGCCTCCTCCATGCCGCGGCTGTTTTGCGGGAGGGGCTCCCTGGGCCAGCCCGCGGTCATCAGATAGACGTTTTCGCGCAATGCCCGCTTCGCCGCCTTGAGCGCGACGTCGGGGCGTTGCACGGAAAGGGCGATCTCGGCGGCCAGGGCGTGTTCGGTGGGGGTGGCCGCGGTTTTCGACAGGTGCTTGACGAAGGCGCGGAAATGGCTGCGGTCGCGGCTCAGGGCGATCAGCTTGGCGGCGCGCACGACGTCGCGATCGAGATAGGCCGCGATCTTCGCCTCCGCGCCGTCCGGTTTGCCGGGCAGCGGCGCCGGCGCACCACCGCCGAGCTTGCCCATGGCGAGCTGGCCGTAGAAGCTGGTGAAGAATTGGGCGGCCTCCTGGTACCACTTTCGCGATTCGGCGCGGTCCTTGCCGGCTTCCGCGGCGCGGCCCAGCCAATAGGCGGCCCGCGCCCGGCTCACCGGGTAGTTCACCTTCGACCACAGGCGCTTGAAATGGACCGTCGCCGTCTTCGGGTCCTCGAGGAAGCGAAGGGCGATCCAGCCGGCGAGCCATTCGGCATCGGCGAAACTCGCGCCCTCGGTCTGGTGATGGGAATGGGCAAGCCCATAGGCCAAGCTAATATCACCCTTGCGCAGGGCCCTGCGGGCCAAGGTGCCGCGCTCGCGCCACCACAGCCGCGGCCTGGGCAGGGTCTTGGGCAGGTCCTGGAGCAGGGCGATGGCCTCCGCGTCGCGGCCCTTGCGGCGGCGCCATTTCAGCCGTTCGTAGACGAATCCGACATCGTTCAGGCGATCGGGCGGAATGCGGCGGATGGCCCAATCGACGCCGCCGCGGAAGCGGCGCAGGCGGATCCGCGCAACGGCCAGGATGCGGTTCTCGGCATCGACCCGGTTCAGCATGCGCCGGGCCTCCCAGGTCCGCCCCGACCACAGCAGGCGATCGAGGCGACGGGCATGGTCGGCGGCGGTCAGCAGGCGCCGGTAGCGCCGGTAGAAGCGTCGCTGGCTGCGGCCGTCGAAATTCATCTCCACCCAGGCGCGGCGCACGACCCTCTGGGCCAGCGCCTTTTCCCCGGTCGAGATGTAGGCATCGGCGAGCCACATGGCGCCGACCGGCGTCACCGGGGGATGGCGCGCCAGCCAGTCGATGACGCGCGGGGTGGGGACGCTGCCATCGAGCGCCCCTTCGGCGTTGGCGCGAAGGCTTGTCATTTCGGGCCAATCGGGGTGCTGGTCGATGAAGGTCGCGATTTCATCGAAACTCGCGCGCTCGCCCGCCGTCGAAAAGCGGATCCAGTCGACCACCTTGGCCAGCGTCGGGTCGCCGCTGCGGTTGGCCAAGGCATAGGCTTCGGACCATCGACCGAGGGCAACGGCGGCGAAGGTCGGCTCGGCGGTGCGATGGGCGGGAAGCTTCGGCGGGGTGAGGCGCGGCACGGCGGCCTGGGCGCTATGGGACGTCTGGGCATCGGTCGACCATGCGGGGCCGGCGAGGGCGAAAAGCGCCCCTGCACAGGCCACGACGGCCAGCGCCGATGTTTTCCGGTGGCGGCACAACCCCGCCCGCGTGTCTCCGAATGCCAAAACCATCATCCCAGGGCCCATCCTTTACGGTCTTGCCCTGTTTTCGTCTCGCGGGCGGTTGGGCCCCGTCGGCGCCGCTTGCCCGTTTGCCATTCTAGGGGTGAACATAGTTAATGAAAAGTTAGTGGCGGCCTGCCGGGCCGTGCCTGTCGCTTTTCCGGGACGCCCAAGATCCTCCCGAGCGGGCGCAAGCACGGTCTTGATTGACAGGGGCCGATGCGCCCCGGCACTCTGTAGCGAGCAAAAGGCGGTCGGCGACCGTCATGAGGCAGAGGAGGCGGCGAAATGGCCAAGCTGAGACATATCGCGATGTCGGTGCCGGATCCCGACAAGGCGGCGGACTTCTATTGTCAGGCCTTCGACATGGAGCGCATCGGCGAGAGGGAATCGTCCTTGGCAAAGGGTGTTTTCCTGTCCGACGGGGTGATCACCATGGCGCTGTTGAATTTCAAGACCGACGAGCAGGGACCGCGGGATTATGTCGGCCTGCATCACATCGGCTTCTGGGTCGACGACCTCAAGGAAGCGGAGGAAAAGGTGGAAAAGGCCGGTGCCCAATACCTTATGGGCCGGCCGGAGCAGGACACCACCGTGTTTTACGAGGAGAAATTCCGCGATCCCAATGGCGTGATCTTCGATATCACCGATCTCGGCTGGGCGGGCTCGGTCAAGGACGTGGTGCCCAAGTAAAGGCGCGCGAGGTGTGATACACTGTTTCGGGTTTTTCGCCTCAGCGGCGGAATGCCCATGGCGGTCACCAAATCCAGCCACGGGAGGGGCGGCAATGAATCCGGTCATCGAGCAATTTGCCAAGGACTGTCACGATATTCTGAAGCAGGATCCCGGCGCCGAGGGGCTTGAACGGGTGCGCCAAAAGCTCGAGGGGATCCTCGAGGACGAGAGCGTGATTGCCGAATACCTGGGACCCGATACGGACTCCCCCCGCAACATCCTTTATCAGGACCCGGAACTCGGCTTCTGCATCATCGCCCATGTCTACAAAGATGCGAGCAAACGCAATCCCCATGACCACGGCGCGTCCTGGGCGATCTACGGCCAGGTCGCAGGGGTCACGGAAATGACCGAGTTTCGGATGGTCGAGAAACCGACCGACAGCGTGCCGGGCAAGGCCAAGGCGGTGAAGACCTACGACCTGAAGCCGGGCATGGCGGTGGCCTATGAACCGGGCAAATTGCATGCCCCGGTGCGCTACGGTCCGACGCGGCTGATCCGGATCGAGGGGATGAACCTGGATAAGGTCAAGCGCGACAAATACGAAAAGGTCGCTTAGGACCCCGATCGGAACTTCCGCCGCCGGCATACGACGCCGGCGTGCGCCCCTATCCAACCGCCGTTGACGCAACGGCCGGCGACCCTTCGCGACGCCGGGCGGGAGCCGGCCTTGGCACCGGGGACGATGGCGGCTATGGTGCCGCCAATTTCTTGGGGTTCGGGCCCGGCGGGGTGCCGAAGGGAGAGATACGATGTTCAAGGGATCTTTCACCGCGCTGATCACGCCGTTCAAGGACGGCAAAGTGGACGAAAAGACCTTCCAGGATTTGGTCCAGAGACAGATCGACGCCGGGACCCATGGCCTGGTGCCGGTGGGAACCACCGGGGAATCGCCGACGCTCTCCCATGAAGAGCACATGCGGGTGACGGAACTGTGCCTCGAGGTCGCCCAGGGCAAGGTGCAGGTGATCGCCGGCACCGGCTCCAACTCCACCGAGGAGGCGATCATGCTGCAGCGCCATGCCAAGGAGGCCGGTGCCGACGCCGGCCTGGTGGTGACGCCGTATTACAACAAGCCGACCCAGGCCGGATTGATCGCCCATTACACGGCCATCGCCGATGCCGTGGACCTGCCCATCGTCATCTACAACATTCCCGGTCGCTCGGTCATCGACATGACCGTGGAGACCATGGCCGAGCTTGCCCGTCACGACAACATCGTCGGCGTCAAGGACGCCACCGCCGATCTCGTGCGGCCCTTGAAGACGCGCCTTGCCTGCGGCCCCGATTTCTGCCTGCTCTCGGGCGAGGATGCGACCATCGTGCCGTTCCTCGCCCAGGGCGGCCACGGGTGCATCTCGGTCACCTCCAATATCGCGCCGGGGCCCTGCGCCGAACTCCATACCGCCTGGCAGGCCGGCGATATGGCCAAGGTGAGCGAGATCAACGACCGGCTGCTGCCGGTCCACGACGCCTTGTTCTGCGAGTCCAGCCCCGGACCGGTGAAATACGCCGCCGAGCTGATGGGCCTGTGCGCGGGTGAGCTGCGCCTGCCCCTGGTGGAGATCGCCCCGGCTTCGAAGGTGAAGGTCAAGGAGGCGCTGGAAGGCGCTGGCCTTCTCGGATGACGCATTATGGCCCGCCCCGCCAAGCGCGGCCGTGCCGCCCCTGACCGTATCGCCGCGCAGAACCGCAAGGCGCGGCGCGACTACGTCATCGAGGATACCGTCGAGGCGGGGCTGGTGCTGAGCGGATCGGAAGTCAAGGGGCTCAGGTCGGGCGGCGCCAATCTCAACGATTCGTACGCGCGCGAGCAGGATGGCGAGCTCTGGCTCATGAACGCCCACATTCCCCCCTATAAGTATGCCGGGGCCGGTGCCCATGAGAGCCGGCGGCGGCGCAAGCTTCTGCTGCACCGGCGCGAGCTCAACCGGCTGATCGGCTCGATCCAGAGAGAAGGGATGACGGCGGTGCCGCTCAGCATCTATTTCACCGAACGCGGCATTGCCAAGGTCGAATTGGGCTTGGCCAAGGGGCGGCGCAAGTACGAGAAGCGCGAGCTCGAACGCCAACGCGACTGGCAGCGGCAAAAGGCCCGCCTGATGCGCGAGAGGGGATGAGGCCATGGTCTCGGACGCCGACGACGATGCTCCGGCGCCCGATCCGCGGCGCGTCGCCGCGCGCCTCCGGGCGGTGCGCGAGGGGCGGCACCTGACCGGGCGCGGCGGGGCCGCAGACCGCGACCGCCTTCCGCCGGGCCAGCGGGTGGTGGAGAAATGGCCGGTGCTCGATCTCGGCGTCCACCCGAACATCCCGCGGGACAAGTGGCGGCTTCAGATCGGCGGGCTGGTCGAGCGGCCGCTGACCCTCGATTGGGCGGCGTTCGCCGCCCTGCCTGAGAGCGATATCGTCAGCGACGTCCATTGCGTGACCTCGTGGTCGGTCTACGAAAACCGCTGGACCGGGGTGGCCGCGGCCGACCTTCTCGCCCATGTGGGGCCGAAGGCCGAGGCCCGCTTCGTCCTGTTGCACGGTTCCGACGGCTACACCACCAACCTTCCCCTGTCCCGCTTCGCCGCGCCGGACAGCGTCATTGCCCACGCGTGGAACGGCGCGCCGCTGGCCAAGGAACACGGCGGCCCGGTGCGGGCGGTGATCCCGGCCCTGTATTTCTGGAAAAGCGCCAAGTGGCTGAGGCGCATCACCCTGGTCGCCGAGGATGCGCCCGGCTACTGGGAAGTTCGCGGCTACCACAACGACGCCGACCCGTGGCGGGAGGAACGCTACGGGTGACCGCAGGACGCTTTTGGCCTCACTGGCCGAGGTGTCGGCGCGCGATCAGGAAGACCGATTCGAACATCTCCGGCGTCAGGCGGCCGGTATTGGTGTTGAGGCGCGAGCAGTGATAGCTGGCGATGATCCTCACGCCATCTCCAGCGTCGTAGACGGCGCCGTGGGCGAAGGGGGCGTCCTTGGCCTTGACCCCGATCGCGCGCAGGGTGGAGCGATGGGCCACGGTGCCCAGCGTGACGATGCAGCGAAGGCGGGGCAGGGCCGCGATCTCGCTCTTGAGGAAATCCCCGCAAGCGCGGGTTTCCGCACCCAACGGGCGATTTTGCGGCGGCACGCAGCGCACCGCATTGGTGATGCGGGTCTCGACCAGGGTCAGCCCGTCGTCCTTCTTCGCCCCATAGGCGCCGCGCGCGAACCCGGCCCGCAACAGCGTCGGGTACAGCAGCTCGCCGGCATAATCGCCGGTGAACGGCCGGCCCGTGGCGTTGGCGCCGCGGAGGCCGGGCGCGAGGCCGACGATCAGAAGCCTGGCATCGGCCCCGCCGAAGGCGGGGACGGGCCGATTGTGCCAGCTCGGCTCGGCGGCGCGGTTATCGGCGCGGAATGCGGCCAAGCGCGGACACAAGGCGCAATCCGCCGCGGGCTCGGGTATCGCCGTCATCGGACGATGGCGGGCCAAACAAAAGAGGGTGCGGGAAGCGGCATCCGCTTCACGGCACGTATTCGTCCGCGTCCTCGTCGGCGTCGTGGTGCACGGCGGCTTCCCGGGGCCGGGAAATCTCCGCTTCCAGATCCTTCAACTCGATGAAGTCATCGCACTGGCGCCGCAATTCGTCGGCCACCATCGGCGGATTGGTGCGGGTGGTGGAGACGACGGTGACCCTGACGCCCCTGCGCTGGACCGCCTCCACCAGCCGCCGGAAATCGCCGTCGCCCGAGAACAGGACGACATGGTCGAGCCGTTCGGCCATTTCCAGGACATCTATGGCAAGCTCGATATCCATATTGCCCTTGACGCGCCGCCGACCGTCGGAATCGGTGAACTCCTTGGCCGACTTGGTGACCAGGGTGTAGCCATTGTAGTCGAGCCAATCCACCAGGGGACGGAGGGGCGAATATTCCTGGTCGTCTATGAGGGCGGTGTAGTAAAAGGCGCGCACGAGGCGCCCCTTGGCGCCGAACAGGTCGCGCAGCTTCTTGTAATCGATATCGAAACCGAGATTGCGTGCGGAGGAATAGAGATTGGAGCCGTCGATAAACAACGCGGTACGGTCTTCGGGATAAAATGACATGATTAAAGGTCCTTGGTTAAGAGTGATTGGGCCCGCTCCGCGGGCTTATAAACCCGTCTGCGACGGGTCTGGCGCCGCCGCCGCCCAAAGGGGCGGTCGGGGAAGACTATGGGCAATATCTAAGTGAGCATTGCGAAAATCACAATAGCATTTCTAATTTCGACGCCATGATTCTGATCGGACTTGGGGCCAACCTGCCC
This sequence comes from Alphaproteobacteria bacterium, assembly GCA_033720855.1. Taxonomy (GTDB): domain Bacteria; phylum Pseudomonadota; class Alphaproteobacteria; order SMXQ01; family SMXQ01; genus SMXQ01. The sequence continues at coordinate 3,694 of JAWWBR010000036.1, read as the reverse complement.
TCTCCCAGCTTCGGACCGCCGCAAAAAACCCTGGACGCGGCGACCGCGTCGTTCGGGTCGTTCGGCATTTCCGTGACGGCACGCTCGGCGTTCTATCAAAGCGCCCCGGTGCCCGCCTCGGACCAGCCGTGGTACGTCAACCGCGTGGTTCGGGTGGAGACGGGCCTTGCGCCCAAGGCCCTGCTCGAAACATTGCACGAGATCGAGCGCCGTTTCGGTCGCGTCAGGGCCGACGCCAACGCCCCCCGCGTGCTGGATCTGGACCTGATTGCCTATGGCGAGCGGGTCACCGGCGCCGATGGATGGCCGGTCCTGCCGCATCCGCGCATGCACGAGCGTGCCTTCGTGCTGCTGCCATTGGCGGAAATTGCGCCCCGCTGGCGCCACCCGGCCAGTGGGGCCGCGGTTGCGGATCTGGTGGCGGCGCTGCCCCCCGACCAGGTCGCCCGGCCCATGGCCGAACCCGCGTCGCCGTCGCTTCCCGGCGGCCAATCATCCTTGCCTTTGAACCCTTTGGCCCATATATAGTGACCCATATCTAAGCATCTGGAGGACCTGAATGGCCCGCATTACCGTTGAGGATTGCATCCTCAAAGTCCCCAATCGTTTCGAGCTCGTGCTTGCGGCATCGCAGCGCGCCCGGGACGTTTCCGCCGGCAGCGCGCTCACCATCGAGCGCGACAACGATAAGAATCCGGTGGTGGCGCTCCGCGAGATCGCCGAGGAGACGGTCAACCCGGAGGAGCTGCAGGAGGCCTTGATTCAGGGGCTGCAGCGCCACGTCGAGCAGGACGAACCCGAGGACGAAGAGCTCGATACCATTTTCGTCGGCGAAGGCCTTGGCATTACCGCCCCCGAGCAGGCCCCGGAGGGAGACCAGACCTTGGTCGAGCAGGAGATAGCCGAGGACGTGTTGACCGTCGGCGAAGACGCCGTCGAGGCCGGCGCGGAGATATCCGAGACGCCGGAAGACGATGAAGGCGAGGGCGGCGGGGAGCCCGAGGAAAAAACCTAAGACCGGCCCGGGTTGCCGGCCACAACGCGAGTGAAACGCGTCCGGGGCCGCGACCTCCGGGCGAAGCGCGATGGCCGGAGGCATTGAATGATCCGACAATTCGAATTGGTCGAAAGGGTGCGGGCCTACGAGCCCGCCTTCGACGAGGACCGGATCAACCGCGCCTACGTGTTTTCCATGAAGGCCCACGGCAGCCAGAAGCGGGCCTCCGGCGACCCGTATATCTCGCATCCCCTGGAAGTCGCGGGGATCCTGACCGGAATCAAGCTCGATCAGGATTCGATCATGACCGCCCTGCTCCATGACACGGTGGAGGACACGCTCGCCACCATAGAGGAGATCGAGCAGCTGTTCGGGCCCGAGGTCGCGCGCCTGGTGGATGGCGTCACCAAGCTCTCCCGCATCGAGTTGCAATCCGACCACAGCTGGGAAGCGGAGAACTTCCGCAAGTTCCTGCTGGCCATGTCGGAGGATATCCGCGTGCTGCTGGTGAAACTGGCCGACCGGCTGCACAACATGCGCACCCTCCACCATATCAAGAGCGCCGACAAGCGTCGGCGGATCGCCAGCGAAACCATGGAAATCTACGTTCCCCTGGCGGAACGCATCGGCCTGCGGGGGTGGAAGGACGAACTGGAGAACCTGGCCTTCATCGAATTGAATCCGGAGGCCCACGACTCCATCGTTGCGCGCCTCGACTTTCTGCGCGAGCAAGGCGGCACGCTCGCCGAAGAGATCGTTGAGGAACTCTCCAAGACCCTGGCCGAGGCGGGCATCGACGCGGCCGTGACCGGCCGCGAAAAGCGTCCCTATTCGATCTGGGCCAAGATGCAGCGCAAGCGCATCGCCTTCGAGCAGCTGGCGGATATCATGGCGTTCCGGGTGTTGGTGGACGACACCGCCCAATGCTATCAGGCCTTGGGCGTCCTTCACGGCGCCTATCCCGTCGTTCCGGGGCGGTTCAAGGACTATATCTCGACCCCCAAACCCAACGGCTATCGTTCGATCCACACCTGTGTCATCGGCCCGGGCAAGCATCGCGTCGAGGTTCAGATCCGCACCCACCGCATGCACGACATCGCCGAGCACGGCGTCGCCGCACACTGGCAATACAAGCAGGGCGAGATGCCGGAGCGCGAGGGCCGCAAATACGGTTGGATGCGCGAGTTGCTGCAGATCCTCGAACAGGCCGAGGGGCCCGAGGAGTTTCTCGAGAACACGAAGCTGGAAATGTACCAGGACCAGGTGTTCTGCTTTACCCCGCGGGGCGATCTGATCAGTCTGCCGAGGGGCGCAACGCCCGTCGATTTCGCCTACGCCGTTCATTCGAACATCGGCGATACCTGCGTCGGCGCCAAGATCAACGGCCGCATCATGCCCCTGCGGACGCAACTGGAAAACGGCGACCAGGTGGAGATCATCACCTCGAAGGCGCAGACGCCGTCGCCGACCTGGGAGACATTCGTCGTCAGCGGCAAGGCACGCTCCGCCATCCGGCGCTTCATCCGCACCCGGGAATTGCAGGAATATACCTACCTGGGGCGGGCGATCCTGGAGAAGGCCTTCGATGAGTTCGGCTATACCTATTCCGACCGCGCGCTTCGCGGCGTGCTCAAGATTTTCCATCATGACAGCGTCGAGGACCTGATCGCCGCCGTCGGTTCCGGCATGATCCGGGCGCGCGAGGTGCTGGTGGCGGTGTTCCCCGGCCTCAAGGAGGAAGTGGACGCCGGGACCCGCGGCAAGGTGGTGGCCCTGGCTCATGCCCGCAAGGAGCGGGCGGAAAGGCAGGGGGGCAAGACCGCGGTTCCGATCAAGGGCCTGACCCCCGGCATGGCGCTGCACTACGCCAACTGCTGCCATCCCCTTCCCGGGGATCGCATCGTCGGCATCGTCACGCCGGGCAAAGGGGTGACGATTCACACCATCGACTGCGAAACCCTCGAGAGCTTTTCCGAGATGCCCGAACGCTGGCTCGACGTTGCTTGGGATGTCGATGTCCAGGAGAACCAGGTCGGGCGGATCAATGTCACGGTGATCAACGAGCCGGGTGCGCTGTCCTCGCTGTCGACCGTGATTGCCAAGAACCTCGGCAACATCCTGAACCTCAAGATCACCCACCGCTCGGCCGATTTCTTCGAGATGGCGATCGATGTGGAGGTGCAAAATCTTAAACATTTGACCAATATCATTGCCGCCCTTCGGGCGACGCCGGCGATCAATTCGGTCGAGCGGGCGCGGGGGTAAAGGGCAGCTGAGATCATGTTGTTCGATCGCAGACACAAACCGTCCCTGGGGGACAAGACGCGAAACCTGCTGTGGCCTCGGTCGGGGTGGGGGCGGGCGACGCGCTATCTCGCCCACAGGGTGCGGCGTATCCCAGGCAGCCCCTATGCCATCGCCGCCGGCTTCGCGTGCGGCGCCGCGGTTTCGATGACGCCCTTCCCCGGCTTTCATTTCCTGCTGTCGGGGCTGCTGGCCTGGGCGATCGGCGGATCGATCCTGGCGTCCGCGATCGGCACCGCGGTGGGCAATCCCTGGACCTTCCCCTTCATCTGGGTGTGGATCTACAAGTGCGGCAGCTGGATCCTGGGTTCGAGCAGCGAACTGGCGGGCGAGGCCATCACCTTGAGCTTCCTCCTCGACCATCCCATGGACGTATTCCTGCCCATGCTCATG
>JAWWBR010000035.1:0-26743 GCA_033720855.1 Alphaproteobacteria bacterium | reverse complement strand
CGCCCCTACCGGCGCGCCGGTAGAGTTCGCCGCGATGCGTCCGGGCTAGTGGTAGGTCGGCGGGTCGTCGTTGGTTCCCCAACGTTTCCGCTGCAGTCGGCGTAGCCGCCATCGGTAGTACGCCCGCCGGAGCTCGGATACTCCCGGAATCGACGCCGGACCGCTGCCCCGTGCGCCCCACCACTTGAGGTAGACGTAGCCGAAGGCCATGCCGCCGAGGTGGGCCGTATACGCGATGCCGGTACCCGTGGCCTCGATGGCCTGCAGAGTCTGAATGAGGACCAGGAAGACGATGACGTGGCGCACCCGAATGGGGAAGAGGAAAAACAACAGCACGACGCGGTTCGGGAACCAGATCGCGTAGGCCATCAACAGACCGTAGATGGCGCCGGACGCCCCCGACATGCCAACCACGAGCCTACGCATAACCGGCCGAAACCCGCGCGCGCGGGCAGGGGCCGGCGCCCCCGCCCGGTTCCCCTGATCGGCTAACGACAGTGCGAAACATCTGCCACTCCCCCTTAGGCCGGCGCAGCTTGTCCCTTCCGCCTACCGGTTGAAGGCGTCGCGACGCTGGGTAATGGTGTCGATCAGCGCCGGCTGGCCGGCCTTCACCCGCTCGATCGCACGCCGCAACGCCGGCTGGACGTCATCGGCGCGGTCGATGGGGCCTTCGCCATACCAGCCCATCGCCCGCGCGAGGCCGGCGAAATCGGGATCGGGATCGCACAGATCCATGCCGATATGGGCCTTGGCGACGTCGGTCTTACGCAGCTGGGCCATGCGGATCTGGTGCTCCCAGTCGTTGTAATAGGCGCGGTTGTTGTACATCACGATCAGCATGGGCAGGTTGTGCTTGGCGGCGATCCACAGTGCCCCGGCATCGAACATGAGATCGCCGTCCGGCTGGATATCGATCACGAGGCGCCCCTTGTCCCGGTGCCCCAGCGCCGCCCCCAGGGACAGGCCGATCTGGGTCGAGGTGCCCAGCGATTTGCCGGGATGACGGTAATGGGCGTCGAAATCCCAGATGCGCCGCGCCCAGTCTTCCAGCGCGCCCGCCGTCAGCACCCAGTCCTCGTCCTTGATCACCTCCCAGATCTCCGCCGCCAATACCGCGTGGGGGATCGGGGTCAAGCCCCGCATCTTGGGATCGCTGCCGGCCTTGCGCCATTCGGCGCGCTTGCGGTTGTGCAGCTTGGCGATGCGCGCGCCGCGGGCCTTTAGCCGGTTTTTCACCGCGGCGCTGCGATTGATCAACTTCCGGCAGGCGGCGGTCAACATGGGAATGGCGAGATCGGTATCGCCGATGATGCGGATGTCGAACGGCAGCAGGCGCTGATAATCCAGCGACCAGCCGGAAATCTTCAGTTCGCCGAAGCCGATATCGACGAATTTGCACCCCGGCGCCGTCTTGCGCTTCAGTGTCCGGGTGGTCGACACCAGGCGGGTGGTCGGCCGCTCCCAGTCCTGGACATCGAGGCCCAGGACCAAGTCGGTCTTTTCCCAGATATCGTCGATCATGGAAACGTTGAGGGGGTGGACACCCGGGAAATTGCAGCGCGCATCGAGATCATAGACGCCGGCCTGGACGGTATCCGCCAGCTTGATCAGGGCGTCGTAGCCCTCCTCGGTGCGGCCCGCGTATTCGGCCAGCAGAACCGGGTTCTTGGCCTTGACCAGGAGTTCCGCGGCGCGCTCGATCTGCTCCGGATCCGGCGCCATCTTCGACGGCACCTTGACCGCCGACTTGGGCGGCAACGCCACCTTGTGATCCAGCGCCTCCTCCTGCAGCCAGGCGTCGTAACACATGTAAATCGGCCCCTGGGGATTGGTCATCATCACCGAATAGGCGCGCGCGAAGGCCTCGGGAACGCCGTCCACGGTCGCCGGCTGGTAGTCGAATTTGACGTATTCGCGGATCGCCGAGCCCTGGCCGTTGGCGGTGTGAATCCAGTCGATCTTGGGCCGCCGCTTGGTCTCGTTGAGCGGTCCCGTAGCGCCGACGATGAAAATTGGCGCGCGATCGATATAGGCATAGTAGATCGCCATGTTGGAATGCAGCAGGCCGACCAGATTGTGCACGATGGCGATCATCGGCTTGCCGGTGGCCCGGGCATAGCCGTGGGCGATCTGGACGGCGGTTTCCTCATGGGTGCACAGCATCATGTGCGGGTAGTTGCCGCCGTAATTGACGATGGAATCGTGCAGCCCCCGGTAGCTCGCGCCGGGATTGAGCGCGGCAAAGGGCATTTCGTACATATGCATCATGTCGACGATCACGTCGGAATTGAAGCCGCCCGCGCCTGCGCGCTTCACGCGGGGTCTCTTGGGCACCGGAATCGGCCGCCTAAAGGTTTTCCGTCCACGCCTTCCGGCTGTTCTTGTCGTCGTCGCCATAGCGTTCCTCTCACTCTCCTTTTCCGCCACCCGCGCGTTGCCGGGAAGCGCGTGATCGTCTCGTAACTCCGCGTCCCTGCGCCGCCCGGCGAGGGATCACAAACTCATGTCGGCAGGGGGGCGGCGCCTCGGCCGAAGAGACCGCCGCAGTATCGTGGTGAATCGCCTCCCGTACCAACGCTCCGGGCCCGGATCGGTCTTGACGCCGACCGCTGGCCCTTCCCCAATTTTCGGAAGGGCCCCTTATGGGGCCCTTCACCGGCTTCCTCGTTCCAGGCGTGCCGTGCCAGCGCAATGTGGCAGGGCCCGCCTCAACATGCAAGGAGTTTGAGGCCCGAACACGGGATTTCTCGCGCCGTCCGGGCCTCTATCCAGGGACTCTTATCCGCAGGTGATTTCAAGCGCGCTCTGCGCGCCCTTAACCTTGAAGGTGCAATCCATGCCGACCTTCAATTCCTTGCGTTTGACCTTCTTGCCGCCGACCATGATCTTGGTCTTGCCGCCGACCCGGAGCTTGCCCTTGGCGTCGGCACCCTTCCAGCTGACACGCCGGCCGCCGCGGCGGACCCGGGTGATCTTGCCCTTGTGGGTGTAGGTTTTCACCACGGCCTTAGTGATGGTGATGTTGTTGGTCTTGGAAATCGCATCACGGGCGTGGTCGATCACGTCCTTGGGCAGGGCATAGAGCCCGGCGAGGAGTTTCTGCACCTCCTGGCCCGATACCGGATTGATCGGCAAACGGCCCTTCTTGGCTTCGGCCAGGAACTTCTTGTCCTTCACCGTGGCATCGAAGGCGGCGCGCAGGATCGCGACGCGGTCGGCGGGAACCTTGGGCCCGACGGCGAAGGGCCGGCCCATGGTGAGGGCCGAGAGAATCAACTCAAGCGCCTGACGGTCCTTCTTCGCGGTGATGAAGGAGGTCACCAGGGGCACATCCTTGAGGTCGGGATGGGGCTTGAGCGCGATTTGGATGGGGAACACCACCTTCTTTTCCTCGACCCACTTCTTGCGCGTGGCAAGGACCGAGGACCACGACCAGGCACAACGCCCGTGCACCTCGCCCCGCTCCATGGCGAGGTTGATGTCGACACCGCCGGGGTAGCCCGAGATCAGGCGCAGGCGCGTGCCAATCAGGTTGTTCAGCATCATCGCCTGGGTGTCGGTCCCGGCGCCCACGCCGGTGCCGCCGACGATGGGATTCTTTTCGAACATGTCGGCAACCGTCTTGATCGGCGACGTGTGCCAGAAGGCGCAAGTGCTGGTCTCCTGGTTCAGGGATCCCAGCCACTGCAGCTTGTTGGCGTTGAACTTGGCCTTGGGGTTGCCGGTGAGGTGCTCCAGCGGGACGGTACGGCCGATATGGGCGATGATCGTGCCATCCTGCTTGAATGTCGTGTACACCGAATTGGTGAGGCGCATGCTGCCTGCGCCGGTGTAGTTCTTGGAGGTAAAGCGCGGGTTGCCCGGGATATGGCGGCCCATGTGGCGGGCCAGGGTGCGGGCATAGCGGTCATAGCCTCCGCCCGCGGAATAGCCGATATACATGGTCATCCGCTTGCCTTTGTAGAACGATTTGGCCGACTGGGCCTCGGCCGTCCCCGGCGCGACGGCCAGAGCCAACGCCCCGACTGCGAATGCGCAAAACGCCGTACCTGCGGTTGTCTGTTTCATCACGTGCTGCTCCCTGTTGTCGTCGCCATGCCCTGTGGGCGGCCATTCGGATTAGGCGTCTGTGGCGGTGCCATCACGCCATTCTATTGATCCAGGCCCGAAGATTACCCCTACCAGGGGCTTTGTCACAAGGTTCAAGCTGGCCCCGGCCATGGCCCGGCCAGCCAAAAAAAGAGGGCCGCCGGCCCGGCGGGGCGGACGGCCCGAGAGTCGTGGACGCAATACTAGGATTTACAGTCGACGCGCTTGGCCTCGGAGCCGGCGCTGGGATAGGTGAACTTGCAGGTCATGCCGACCTTGACGTTCTTGCGCCTGGTCTTCTTGCCGTCGATGGTCACCGTGGTGCGCGAGCCCGAAACCTTGGCCCGCACTTCCTTGCCCTTATACTTGATGTAGATGCGCCGGCCGCCGCGCTTGGTCTGGGTCACCGGACCCTCGTGCTCGACCAGCTGCACCTTGGCCTTCTTGATGAACATGCCGCCGGTCTTCTCCGAGGCCTCCTTGGCCGCCTGCACCACCTCGGGCGGGGTCGTCATTATGTCGACCACCAGCTCCTGGATCGCCCTGCCGCCGAGCGGCGCCAGTTCGAGCTTCTGCCGCTTGATGTCGGCCAGGAATTTCGGGTCCTTCATGGTGGCGTCGAAGGCCGCGCGGAGCGCCTCGACACGGTCCTCGGGCACGCCGGGGCCCGTCGCCACCGGCCGCCCCATGGCCTGCCGGGCATAGACCAGGGTCAGAATCTTGCGGTCCCGCTCGGTCTTGGCAAGGTCCATGACGAAGGGCACGTTCCGCTCGGTCAGCTCGGGATGCTTGGAGGTCGACATCTGCAAGAGCAGGTTGACCTTGCCTTCCTTGAGCCAGGCCGGCCGGGTCGACTTGACCGACGACCAGGACCAGCCGCAGCGGCCCTGAACCTCGCCCTTTTCCATGGCGAGATTGATGTTGTTGCCACCGGGATAGCCGGTGATGAGGTTGAGTTTGGTCCCGAGGACATTGTTGAGAACCTTGGGGAAGATGTCGGTGTCGGCGCCCGGGCCGGTGCCGCCGACGACGATCTTCTGGGTCAAGAACTTCTCGAGCGTGTCGATCCCGGTGGCATGCCAAGTGACGCACAGGCTGACCTCGTTATTGGTCGAGCCGATCCAGTTGATCTTGGTCGGATCGAAACGGGCCTGCTTGTTCCCGAAAAGCGCCTCCATGGGCATGCCGCGCCCGATCATGGAAATCGCCGTGCCGTCCTGGGGATGCCGGTTATAGAGCTCGTTGGTGAGCAGCAGGCTGCCCGCGCCGGGCCGGTTCTTGGGCGTGAAACCCGGGTTGCCGGGGATGTGACGGCCCATGTGGCGGGCGATGGTGCGCGAATAGGCGTCATAGCCACCGCCGGGGCTGTAGCCGATGTAGATGGTGATTTTCTTGCCCTTGTAGAAATCCGCCACCGACTGAGCGGCGCTGGCGCCGGAGGCGGCAAGGGCTAGGGTGGTCGCGCCGGCGATACCGACAACAAATCGTGGGATGTTCATGTCTGCTCTCCCTTCGTTGTTGAAACGACTGTTTGGGTGATTGAGCCACCCTTCGGTCGAGCGTTTCACTCTGCGAGACGCGATCCCGCAATACCTACCTTTGTCGTATCGTTGAATGGAAAAAGCCTAGCACATCCCCGCGGAGATACCAAAAGTCAAGACTTTTCAATTAGTTGAGAGGGTTTCGGCTAAGTATGGGCCGGGTAACAGCGCCTCAATGGACGGGTGCCGGCGCGCCGAAGGCGGCGACCATAAATGCTGCGAAAAGGCCCGCGAGCGGCGGTATGGCGATGGACGAAACCAGCCGGAGTGCGGTAAAGCGCCCTCCCATCATCGGAATTTCAAACATCAAAATCCGGTGCAGGCCCCATGTCGAGGCGGTGGCGAGAAGGGCGATCAGGGCGGGGACCCCGGCGCCGGCTTTGAACAGCGCCAAGACCAGGGGCATGATCACCAGCGGACCGCCGGGAAAGAACGGTCCCACCGCGCAGCCGATCACGATCCCCCGCCAGCCCGTATCCGCGCCGAGCCACGCCGCGACCAGGTCCTGGGGTAACAGTTCGGATATGAAGCCGGCGGCGAGGATGGCGACACAGATCCGCGGCCCGTTGACCAGCAGCATATCCACGCCGCGCTTCACGCCTTGGCGATGGCGGGCGCCGGGCTGGCGCAGGGCGATGACGAACGCCGCCGCCACCAGGCCCCACAGGATAAACGCGCTGGGTCCGAAAAATCCCGGCATGTCAGCCCCTCCCGGCGCGATCGGCGGGGGCGACGGCGCCGTCCACTTCCCGGCCCGGCCCCACCGGCCCCAGGGGAATCCGCCGGGCGATCACGCCCGCAAGCACCGGCAGCGCGATCACCGCAGCGATCCGATAGAGGGTGAATTCCTCGCCGAGAAGCGGCAGTTCCCAGACCAGGGTGCGCTGGAACCCGAGCAGAGACCATCCCGTCAAATAGGCGACCAGCGCGCCCCGGTCGGCGCCCGACATATAGAAGGCAACGACGATCGGAAAGGAGGTCATGGGGCCGCCCGGGGTCAGGGCGCCGACAACCGCCCCGATGATGATCCCGCGCATCCCCGATTCTTCGCCCACCCAGCGGGCCACCAGGTCCGGCGGCAAGATGGCCTGAACCAGCCCGGCCAGAAGCATGCCGCCGATCATGCGCGGAGCCAAAAACACCAGGATATCGAGATCGTTGGCCAGTGCCTCCCGGACGGCGGCCGCGCCCTTGAGCTCCCAAACCGTCCAGGCGGCGAGGCCGAAGACGGCAACGAACACCCAAAAGGACGGCCCAAAAGCCTCGGCGGCCCGGGATCGCTGGGGTCTCCTCATGGAGTTTCCTCGCAATTGGGTCTATTGTTGGAGCCCATACCTGGCTCGTACCGGCCCGGGGGGCCGCGCAGAAAAGACGGGCGCCCAAAGGGGCCCCGTCTGCAGACAAAATGCACCCCTCAATCGAGAAGGTGCTTCCACTTCTCCAGGGTCTTGGCCGCGAGCTCGGGCGAAGATTCGGCGACCGGCGCGAACTCGTCCTTCCATTCCCACGGCTTGCAGGCGTCGACGATGGCCCGGGAGTTGAAGTTGTCGCCCGCCCGTTTGCGGGGATCGAGCACCCCGGACCAAGCCTTGCGGATAACGTCGATGTCCTCCAACGGGTCGCAGCGGGTGGCCATCGCCCAGGTCACGTCCCACAGGTTGGAAGGATCGATATCCTCGTCGACGACGATCGCCCAGCGCCCCAGATAGTTCCCGGCATGGACGTTGCAGCAGAGCTGGGCCGCCTGGCGGGAATGGCCGGGATAGGCCTGCTTGATGGAGATCACGTTGAACAGCCGGCCGCCCCCGTTTTGGTGGCACCACACGCCTTGCACGCCGGGAAGCCCCGCCGCCTCGACCTGGTCCCAGATCAGCGCCGACTTGATGACGCTCTTGGACAGCGTGTAATCGGACGGCGGGCGCCCGGGCCGCGCCATGGTGATGATCGGGTTGTTGCGGTAATACACCCGCTTGATCTTGACCACCGGATCCTCGCGCACCGACGACGCGTAATACCCAGTCCATTCGCCGAACGGGCCCTCGGGCCGGTCCTCGCCGATGACGAATTCGCCCTCGATGCAGATCTCGCCATAGGCGGGAATCGGCAGCCCGTGAATCTCAGATTTGACCATGTCGAAGGGCGCGCCGCGGTGGCCCCCGGCATAGGCGAATTCCGAGGTTCCATACTGAATTTCATTGCCGGCGGCCAGGAACAGCAGCGGATCGTGACCGATGCTGATGGCCACCGGACAGGGCTTGCCCTGATCGAAATACTTTTTGCGGATGAGCCGGCCGTGCTTGCCCGGGCTCATCCACAGCCCCACGGTGTTCTTGTCGTGCACCATGACGCGGTAGGTGCCGACATTGATCCAGTCGGAATCGGGATCGGGCATGATCACCAGGTCGCCGGTCCCGATGTAGCGTCCGCCGTCCAGCTCGTGGAGGAAGGGCACGGGGAATTTCAACAGGTCGACGTCCTCGTCGCGGTCGATGTTTTCGAGGATCGGCCCGGTATTGACGAAGCGCGAGGGGATCGACGCGAAATCCTTCATGCGGTCGCGGTACCATTGCACCACGTCCATGGCGCCCGAGGGCTCCGGAAAGCCCAAGGTCATGGCCAAACGTCTGATCGAGTTGGTCATGCCCGAAATGATCCGGAAACCGGGGTCGTAGCCGGGAATATTGTCGAACAGCAGCGCCGGCGGATTATCGGGGGTGTGATGGTAAATCATCTCGGCGACGGCGCCGATCTCGAGGTTCCAGTCCGCCCCCTCGATCTTCTTCAACTCACCCATGGCATCGACCCGATCGATCCATTCACGCAAGTCGTGATGGGGCGCCCCGTATTCCGTATAGGTCCCCTTCTTGGTGGAAGTGTCAGCCACTGTTCTCCGTTCTCCTTGTTGGTGGGCGGCGCTCAGCGCGGAGCCCCCGCCCCTCTGGTTGATCTCCAACCGCCGCTGCGCGAGGCCCCAAGTCCCAAGGCACGGCCAAAATCATCGTCACGCCGCGGCCGGATCGCCGGCCGACCGAACGCGCGGTTGCGCGCGACGCCTGACAGAAGGTCCTTGTTCTAGCCAAAAGCGGCGGCAACTTCAAAACCTATTCGTTGCCACCGCGCCGCCGTCTCCCGCCGCCGGACTCAGGGGCGCGTTGGCGGCCTCGGCCAGTCCCCCGCACTCAATCGCGGATGTCCTGGACGAACCATTCGGTGGGGACGGTATTGCCCGCGCTGCGCTCCGCCGCTTTGCGATAGACCAGGCCGCCGACGGCCGCGAACTGCAGGCCTTGATTTCCCATGTTGTGATAGAAGGTGATCTGCTCGTCGCTGGTCCGCCCTTCGGCGCGGCCGAACACGAGATCGCAGAAATCGGGGTAATCGCCGCCGAAGCCGGAGCCCGGGGTCTTCGGCGGCAGGCGTTTCATCTCCTCCTTGCTGCCCCCCACATAGGCGAGCGGGCTCATCCCCACCTCCATCTGGATGCGCTCGGTCTCGGGCATGGCCAGGCCGCCGACGCCCTGGCGGATCCTGACGTCCATGCGCGCCTCGGCCTCGGCGCTGACCTCGCATGGCCCCAGCATGGCGACATGCATGCCCGGCTCCAGCCAATCGGCCTCGAAGGTGGGCGCCATGGAATCGGTGTTGGTGGACAGGATGTCGACGCCGCGGACCGCCTCGCGCGGCGTATCCACGGGCACCACCTCGATGTCGTGCCGTGCGCTCATCTCCTTGGCGAAGGCCTCGCGATGGGCCTTGGTGGGGCTGTAGACCTTCACATGCTCGATATCGCGGACGCACGCGTAGGCGGCGAGGAAGGTCCGCGCCATGCCGCCCGACCCCAGCATGCCGATGGTCTTGGAGTCTTCGCGCGAGAGGTGCTTGGCGCCGATGCCGGCGCCGCCGCCGACCCGCATGTGCTGCAGCACCCCGTCGTTGATCATCGCCAGCGGCTCGCCGTTCAGGGACGAGAACACCATGATCAAGCCGCAGAAGGTGCCCGGTTCGATGCAGTATTTTTCCTCGGTCCAGCCGGAGTTGTCCGATTGCGGCCAGGTGATGACGTCGGATTTCATGCGGATGGCGAAAATGCCGTCATACCACCCTTCCATGGTGCCCCAACGGTAATAGCCGTCGTCGCGCTCGCACGGCGTGTACATGTCGATGCGCGGACGGTGAATGGCCGCGCCCGTCTCCTGGGCCTTGAAGGCCTCCTCCTGGATGCGGATGCAGTCCTCCATGGTGAGGAGCTCGCTGACCAGGTCGTTGTTGATGAACAGCATCTTTCCCCCATTCTTTGAAGCGACCGCGCCCCGACCGCGCCGACCCCCGGCGGACCGGCGCCCCAGCGGGCCCGGTTGCCGTTCAGGCGTGCGGCGACGCCGTCAGTAGCCCTGCTTCAGGCACCAATTTGCGATCTCGATGCGCGGCGCGAACCACACCTTGTCGTGGCTTTTCACGTAATCGAGAAACTCCCGGATCACCTTGGTCCGATACGGCACTCCCGAAACGAAGGGATGGAAATTGATGGAGAAGAACTTGGGATACCCCTCCTCGCCCTCGGCATAGAGCTGGTCGAACTGGTCCTTCCAGATTCCCATCAGGTCCCTCGGCGTACGGTCGCCTTTGTAGGTGGAATAATCGTTGCAGCCGGAAATGTTGTAGGGGATGACGACGACCTTCTTGTTGCCCGATTCCAGGGTGTAGGGCTGATCGTCGTTGAGCGGATCGGCCCACCAGGTGAAACCGTTCTCGGCCACCAGCTCGAGGGTGTTGTCGGTGTAACAGTGGCCCGGCGACAGGTAGCCCGTGGGGCGCCCACCGAGATTGTCCTCGAAGGCCTTGATGGTCTTCTTCATGGACTCGTCTTCCTCCTCGCGGGTGTACATGTAGGAGTATTCATGCACGTAGCCCTCGGAGGCATACTCGTGGCCCTGCGACTGGACCTCCGCCAGCAGATCGGCGTTGTCCTCGCGCCCCAGGTCCTCCGCCTTCAGCCCGTTGAGCAGCAGCGATGCCTTGATGTCGTATTTTTCGAACGTGTCCAGCAACCGCCAGATGCCGGTGCGATCGCCGTATTCCCGTTCCGTGATCGCCGACATGCTCTTGTTGAAGGGCGCATCGGGCGGCGGGATATGATGGCCGGCGGTGCGCTGGCCCGACTTGCTGGTTCCGAAATTCTCGGGCCAGACCTCCCATGGCACGATGAAGGTCATGCAAATCTTGGCGCCGTCGGGCCATTCGATTTTTCTCGGTCTCGGCATGTGACACTCTCCTCCCTGATCCGGCGTCTCACCTATGAATGGCTGATCACCGTTTCCACAGCCACAACGCGGCGGGCGATGCGCCCGTCACGCGAACGAAGGCCGCCCGGGAACGACCTTCCGCTCGGCGGCGAAAACCAACGCGCTCTCGGAGACCAGGCATCGCCTCATTCGTAAAGCGGGTCTCCCTCGATGGTGCAGCGGCGCAGCAGGCGGTTCTCCTCCTTGGGGAACCACGTGCGCCCATGAACCGCCACCCTGTTGTCCCACATCACCACGTCGCCCAGGCGCCAGACGTGTTCGTAAACGAACTCCGGGCGCTCGATGAGGTCGAACAGCTGATTGAGGATGCGCTCGCTTTCGTCCGTGTCCAAACCTTCGATATGCCGGGTCATCAGGCGATCGACGAACAACGCCTTCTTGCCGGTTTCCGGATGGGTGATGAAGACCGGGTGATAGAAATGGGGCGAGCCGCTGATGTCCTTGGTGATGTCGACCTTCTCGGTGCGCAGGTATTCGTGGATATGCAGAGCCTTGCGGCCGGCGAGCTTCCGCTTGAGCTCGTCGGGCACCGCGTCGTAGGCAAGATAGGTGTTCGAAAACAAGGTGTTGCCGCCCCTGGACGGCAGTTCCAGGGCGTACAGGATGGTGTATTTGTAGGGGCGCTCGGCGTAACCGGAATCGATATGGAACCACATATCGGCATCCCCGAAGGCGCCGATGGGCTCGCCGTCGACCTTGATGTTGGTGACCAGGAGGATGTTTTCGTTGGTCTGATAGATGCCCTCGGTCCGCTCCTTGAGATCGTCGGGCGCCCGCTTGCGTTCCCCCAGCTCGCCGAAATTGGCAGCGAATTCGAGCTGTTGCTCGAGCGAGAGCTCCTGGCCCGGGAACACCAGCACGATGTGCTCGCGCCACAGCGCAAGGATCTCGTCGACCACCGGCCGAGAAAGGGACTCGCGCAGGTCGATGCCGGTGATCTCCGCACCCAAGACCGGCGACAGCGGCGTCACCTTCAAATCCGTGGTTGTGACCATGTCCTGAAACCTCTGCCAAGCCTTACGACCGGGGGATTGTCACATTTTCTCCGCGCCGTCATCAACTGCATTCGGGACCGGCCCCCCGTCACGGGCTGCCAGGCGGAAAACAGCGGAGGATTGTGACTAGACAATTTCGGCCTAGCGGCCATTAATATGTTACGAAAATGACTATCAAGCAGCTGCAATATTTCCTGCGCATCGCCGAGCTCAAGAGCTTTTCCAAGGCCGCGGCCCACCTCCACGTCGCCCAGCCGGCGCTGGGGCTTCAGGTGCGGAAGCTCGAGGAGGAGCTGGGCGTCAAGCTGCTGAACCGCCATTCGCGGGGCGTCACCCCGACCGAGGCCGGCCTGCTGCTGCGCGACCACGCGCTGGTGATCCTGCGCCAGGTGGAACGGGCGCGGCTCTCGGTCACCGACCTCTCGGGCCCGCCGCGGGGCAAGATCGCCGTCGGCGTGACCCCGACCCTGAACCTGATCCTGGCAACGCAACTGGTGGAACGCTGCCGGCGCGACTACCCCGAGATTTCGCTGTCCATCGTCGACGCCATGAGCGAGGACCTGATGGAATGGGTGGAAAACGATCGCCTCGACATCGCCTATTCCTACAATCCGTCGGCCGTACAGGGGCTGATCTGCGAACCGCTCCTGACCGAGGATTTGTGCCTCATCGGGCCGGGAGAGGACGCTTCCGCTTCCGAAACCGCACGCATTTCCGAGCTCGCCGGCCTGCCCCTGATTCTCACCAGCGCCAGCTCGGGTTTGCGCTCCCTGGTCGAGGAGGCCGCGGCACGGAAGAACCTGGACCTCAACCTGGTGCTGGAAATCGATTCGGTGACCGCGACCAAGGAAATGGTGGCCAAGGGAATCGGCTTTACGATTCTGCCGCTCGGCGCGGTGCGCCGCGAGGTCGAGGACGGCCGCCTGACGGCGCGGCGCTTCGCCCGGCCGGCCCTGTCCAGGAACATGTACCTCGCCTATTCCGCCAGCCGACCGGCGTCCAACGCCATGACCGCGATCCGCGAGGTTATGCGCGAAGTGGTGCAGGAGAACCTGGCCAGCGGCCACTGGTCCTGGCGGCGGGCACGGTAGCGCACCGCCGAGCGGACCGCCGACGCCTCGGACTATAGGTCGAGGACGAGCTTTTCGCCGGGCTTCGCCCGGGAGACGCAGACCTGGATCTTGCTGTTGGATTCCTTTTCGGCGTCGCTCAGCACCTCGTCGCGGTGATCCGCCTTGCCGCCGAGGAGATCGATGACGCAGGCGCCGCACCACCCCTCTTCGCAGGCGTAGGGTACGCCGAAGCCGTTGTCGATCAGGACGTCCAGGATCGACTTGTCGGGCGGGATGGTGAGCGTCTGACCGCTGCGCGCCAGCTCCACTTCGAAGCCCTCGTCGTCGGCCGAGCGGGCGGCGATCTCCGCCGCCTCTTCCTCGGTTCTGGCGCTGGTGAACAATTCGATATGGACGGCCTCTTCCGGCCAATGGTCGCTCGCCTCCTGGGCCGCGCGGATCAGCCCCGCCGGTCCGCAGATATAGAGATGCGCGCCTTCCGGCCGTTGGGCGAAGGTCGCCTTGAGATCGATGCCCTTGGAGGGGTCGCCGCCATCGTGGTGGAAGGTGACATCGTCGCCGAACAGCGCCTTGACCTCCTCCATGAAGGCGGTCTCTTCGGGCGACTTGGTGCAATAATGCAGGTGGCAGGGAAGGCGCTGGGCCTTGAGCCTGTGGCCCATAGCCAAGAGCGGCGTGATGCCGATGCCGCCGGCGAGAAGGATGGAAAGGGGCGCCCGCTCGTCGAGGGGAAAGTTCTGCAACGGCGGCGACGTGGTCACGACGTCGCCGACCTTCAGTTCATCATGCATCCACTTCGAGCCGCCGCCGCCCTCGGTCTCGCGCAGGACCGCGGTCACGTAGCGGTGCCGTTCCTTGGGATCGTTGCACAGCGAATAGGAACGGATGACCCCGGCGCCGGTACGCACGTCGATATGCGCGCCGGCCTGAAACGCCGGCAGGTCCCCGCCCTGAGCATTGACGAATTCAAACATCTTGATGCTGGGCGTCAGCTCTTCGATTGCGGTGACTTTGAGCTCTAAATCGGACATTCAGGTCTCCAACGGGAACACAGCGCGACGGGGGTTGGCGGGCTTATACACTCTCCCCTTTTGCCCGTCCAGAACCCAGGCCTCCGGACATTTTTTCCCGAGCCGCCCAAGCCGTACTGGGAACGGCGCGGAAGCGCAGCGAGCGGTCGCGCCCGGGCCCGGGATCAGGGGGTCGGCTCCGCCTCCTTGCCGAGGAGGCTGGCGGCTTCGCGGGCGATGTCGCTGAGCCCCTCCCCGCCGGCGTCGAGGTGCTCGAGCAACTGGGCGCGCATGCGCGGATCCCAGAAATTGCGCAGATGCGCCGCGGTATCGCGCACCGCCACGTCATGGGGATAGGCCTTGAAGAAATCCGAAATCTGGTTGGCCATGCGAACGATATCGGCGACGGTCACGACTCATCCTTCGCCGGTTCCGGGGACTCGAACAACACGACGCCGTCTTGGGCCAAAGAGGCCAGGACCATCCCCGCCCGTCCGGCGAGGTCGAGGGCCAGGGAGGTCGGTGCCGAGACGGTGGCGAGGCACGGAATGCCGACCGAGGACGCCTTTTGCACCAGTTCGAAACTGCAGCGGCTGGTCATCACCACGAAGCCCTCGGCGGGTTCGATATCGGCCGCCGCCATCGCCCCGATCAATTTGTCCAAAGCGGTGTGACGACCGACATCCTCGCGGATCAGGACGATCTCCCCGTCCCGTGTGCACCATGCGGCGCCATGAAGGGACTTGTTCTCCTGGTTGAGGACCTGGCGCCCCGGAAGCGCGGCGAAGGCCCGCGCGATGGCGTCGGCATCGACGGCGAATCCGGGCCGCACCGGACGCACGTTGCGCACCACCTGTTCGAGGCGCTGCATGCCGCAGATGCCGCAGCCGGTCCGCCCTTCCAGCGAACGGGCCTGGCGGTCCCTGGAGACCTCCGCCTTGGGAACGGTCAGCACATTGATCTTGATCCCGCCCTCGACCTCTTCGACCTCGACCGACTTGATCAAGCCGGAGGAGGCGAGGACGCCCTCGGACAGCGAAAAGCCGACGGCGAAGTCCTCGAGATCGCGCGGCGTCGCCATCATCACGACATGGGGATGGCCGTTATAGGCGAGGTTGACGGCAACCTCCTCGGCCAGCTGCCATTGCCTGCGGGCAGCGGGCATGTCGGGCTCGCGCACCAGCACGGTGACCGGCACCGATCCGCGACCGGCCGCCTCTCCCGACTTGTCTCTTGTTGCCGCTCCCGCCATCTGCCGCCTACTCCGCCGGATGCACCGAGATCCGTTTCTGGGTGGCCTCGCGCTCCGCCCAATCGTCCTGCCAGTCCGACTGCCGGTTGGAGCGCACCACCTGAACCGCCGTGACCTTGTATTCGGGGCAGTTGGTGGCCCAGTCGGAGTACTCGGTGGTGATCACGTTGGCGCCGCTGACCGGATGGTGGAAGGTCGTGTAGAGAACCCCGGGGGGAACCCGTTCGGTGACATGCGCGTGCAGGGTGGTCGCCCCGATGCGGCTGGTGATCGACACCAAATCGCCGTCCTCGATGCCGCGCACCTCGGCGTCGTGGGGGTGGATCTCCAGCACGTCCTTCTCGTGCCAGCGGATGTTCTCGGTGCGCCGGGTTTGGGCCCCGACATTGTACTGGCTGAGAATCCGCCCGGTGGTGAGCAACAGCGGGAACGAACGGTTGGCGCGTTCCTCGGTGGGGACGTATTCGGTCAGCATGAAGCGCCCCTTGCCGCGCACGAACTTGCCGATGTGCATGACCGGCGTGCCTTCGGGGGCGGCGTCGTTGCACGGCCACTGGACGCTGCCGAGGCGATCCAGCTTGTCGAAGCTGACCCCGGCGAAGGTCGGCGTCGTCAGCGCGATCTCGTCCATGATCTCGGAGGCCTGGCCGTAGCTCATGGGATAGCCCAGGGCGGTGGCGAGCCGGCACACCGTCTCCCATTCGCTGAGGCCCTGGATCGGCTTCATCACCGGGCGGACGCGATTGATCCGCCGCTCGGCATTGGTGAAGGTGCCGTCCTTCTCCAGGAACGAGGTGCCGGGCAGGAAGACATGGGCATAGGCCGCGGTCTCGTTCAGGAACAGGTCCTGGACGACGACCAGTTCCATGGCTTCGAGGCCCTCGATCACGTGTTTGGTGTTGGGGTCCGATTGGGCCAGGTCCTCGCCCTGGATGTAGATGCCTTTGAAGGTGCCCTCGATCGCGGCGTTGAGCATATTGGGAATGCGCAGGCCCGGCTCCTCGAGCAGGGACTGGTGCCAGGTCTCCTCGAACAGGCCGCGGACGCTGTCGTCGGAGACATGGCGGTAGCCGGGGAACTCATGGGGGAAGGAGCCCATGTCGCACGATCCCTGCACGTTGTTCTGGCCGCGCAGCGGATTGAGGCCGACCCCTTCGCGCCCGATATTCCCGGTGGCCATGGCCAGGTTCGCCATCCCCATGACCATGGTCGAGCCCTGGCTGTGCTCGGTCACGCCGAGACCGTAATAGATGGCGCCGTTGCCGCCGGTGGCATAAAGCCTGGCCGCAGCCCGCACCTCTTCCGCCGGCACGCCGGTCGCCTCTTCCAGGGCCTCGGGGGAATTCCGCTCCTCGGCGATGAACGCGGCCCAGCGCTCGAAATCTTCCGTCTCGCAGCGCTCCTCAACGAAATCGCGATCAACCAAACCCTCGGTCACCACCACATGGGCAAGGGCGTTGATCACCGCCACATTGGTGCCGGGACGAAGCTGCAGATGGTGCGCCGCGCGGACATGGGGGCTTTCGACCAGGTCGATGCGGCGCGGATCGATGATGATCAGCTTGGCGCCCTCGCGCAACCGGCGTTTCATGCGCGAGGCGAAGACCGGATGGGCATCGGTGGGATTGGCGCCGATGATGATGATGACGTCGGACTTGGCGACGCTCTTGAAATCCTGGGTGCCCGCCGACGTGCCGAAGGTCTGCTTGAGGCCGTAGCCGGTCGGCGAATGGCAGACCCGGGCGCAGGTGTCGACGTTGTTGTTGTGGAAGGCGGTGCGGACCATCTTCTGCAGCACGAACACCTCTTCGTTGGTGCAGCGCGAGGACGTGACCCCGCCGATGGCGCCAACGCCGTGGCGTTTCTGGATATCCTTCAATCTCTCCGCCGTGTAGCTGATCGCCTCGTCCCAACTCACCTCGCGCCAGGGATCGGTGACCTTGTCGCGGATCATCGGGCTCAGCACCCGGTCCTTGTGGGTGGCATAGCCCCAGGCGAAGCGGCCCTTGACGCAGGAATGGCCCTCGTTGGCGCCGCCGTCCTTGTAGGGCACCATGCGCACCACCTTGTCGCCCTGCATCTCCGCCTTGAACGAACAGCCGACGCCGCAATAGGCGCAGGTCGTCAGCACGCTGTGCTCGGCCAGGCCGTGATCGATGACGGACTTTTCCATCAGGGTGGCCGTCGGACAGGCCTGCACGCAGGCGCCGCAGGAGACGCATTCGGAGCCGATGAAATCCTCGCCGGCGCTGGCCGAGACCTTCGATTCGAAGCCCCGTCCCTCGATGGTCAGCGCGAAGGTTCCCTGGGTTTCCTGACAGGCGCGCACGCAGCGCGAGCAGACGATGCATTTGCTCGGATCGAAGGTGAAATAGGGATTGGTTTCGTCCTTCTCCGCATCGAGGTGATTGGCGCCGTCATAGCCGTAGCGCACCTCGCGGAGGCCGACCTCGCCGGCCATGTCCTGAAGCTCGCAATCGCCGTTGTCCGCGCAGGTCAGGCAATCGAGGGGGTGGTCGGAGATATAGAGCTCCATCACGCCGCGGCGCAGGCGGGCGAGGCGTTCGGTCTGCGTCCTGACCTTCATGCCCTCGGCGACCGGCGTGGTGCACGACGCCGGGGTGCCGCGCGCGCCTTCGATCTCGACCAGGCAGAGCCGGCACGAGCCGAACGGTTCGAGCGAATCGGTGGCGCACAGTTTCGGCACCTGGATGCCGAGTTCGGCGGCCGCCCGCATCACGGACGTGCCGGCCGGGACCGTCACCTCCTGGCCATCGATCTCCAGGGTGAGCTGGGCCTCGCTGGTCTTTTTCGGCGTGCCGAAGTCGGTTTCTTTGATGAGGGTCACGGCTAGTCTCCTCTCGGCCTCATGCGGCGGCGGACCCCGACGATGGTTCGAAATCCTCGGGGAAATGCTTGAGCGCGCTTTCCACCGGCATCGGCGTCAAGCCGCCCAGGGCGCATAAGGACCCGTCCTTCATAGTCTCACAAAGATCCTGCAAAAGGTTAAGGTTTTTGGGGCTATCGATGCCCTGCTTGATGCGATCGATCACTTCGACCCCGCGGGTCGAGCCGATGCGGCACGGCGTGCACTTGCCGCAGGATTCGATGGCGCAGAATTCCATCGCGAACCGCGCCTGCTCGGCCATATCGACGGTATCGTCGAAGACCACGATGCCGCCATGGCCGACCATCGCCCCGACGGCGGCGAAGGCTTCGTAATCGAGCGGCAGGTCGAACTGGCTCTCGGGCAGATAGGCCCCGAGCGGCCCGCCCACCTGGACCGCGCGCGGCGGACGCCCCGAGCTCGTGCCGCCGCCGAACTCCTCGATCAGTTCGCGCACGGTGTGGCCGAAGGGCAGTTCGATCAAGCCGCCCCGGGTGACATTGCCCGACAGCTGGAACGGCTGGGTGCCGAGCGAGCGCCCGGTGCCATGGGCGGCGTAGGCCTTGCCGCCGCGCTCCAGGATGAAGGGAACGGCCGCGAAACTGAGCACATTGTTGACCACCGTGGGCTTGCCGAACAAGCCGGCGAGGGCGGGAAGCGGCGGCTTGGCCCGGATCACGCCGCGCTTGCCCTCGAGGCTTTCCAGCATCGCCGTTTCCTCGCCGCAGATATAGGAGCCGGCGCCGACCCGGACTTCGAGGGTGAACCTCCGCCCCGAGCCGGCGACATCGTCGCCGAGATAGCCGGCGTCCAAGGCCAGATCGATCGCCTGCTTCATGACCGAGATGGCGTGGGGGTATTCGGAGCGCAGGTAGATGAGCCCGCTCTCCGCCCCGACGGCAAGCCCGGCGATGATCATGCCCTCGATCAGCAGGAACGGATCGCCCTCCATGATCATGCGGTCGGCGAAGGTGCCGCTGTCGCCCTCATCGGCGTTGCAGCAGACGTATTTCTCAGCCCCCTCGGCCCCGGCGACGGTCCTCCACTTGATGCCGGTGGGAAAGCCCGCGCCGCCGCGCCCGCGCAACCCCGACTCCGTCACCTCGGCGACGATCTCGTCCGGCGTCATCTTGAGCGCCGTCGTGAGACCGGCGAAGCCGCCATGGGCGGTGTAATCGTCGATGGACAGCGGGTCGATCACGCCGCAGCGGGCGAAGGTCACGCGCTCCTGACGGGCCAGGAACGGGATCTCCTCGGTCAAACCGTGGCCCAGGGGATGATCGGCGCCGGAGAGGAACCCCGCATCGAACAATCCAGCGACGTCCTCCTCCGCGACCGGCCCGTAGGCGAAGCGCCCGGCATCGGTCTCCACCTCGACAAGGGGTTCCAGCCACATCAGCCCCCGCGATCCGTTACGGACCAGGCGGATATCGGCGTCCCGGCGCGTCGCCTCGCCGGCGACAGCCTGGGCCACCGCCTCGGCCCCCACCGAGAGGGCGGCGGCGTCGCGCGGCACGTATACGGTGGCGCGGCTCATTCGCCGCTCTCCCTGAGGTCGGCGACCAGGGCGTCGAACTTGGCCGCATCCACCCGCGCGTGCAGGTTCTCACCGACCAGCAGCGACGGTCCCAGAGCGCAATTGCCCAGGCAATAGACCGCCTTCAATGTGATCGCGCCATCCGCCGTTGTGCCCCCGAAGGGCACGCCGAGCGCCTCCTTGGCGTGGTCGGCCAGCTGATTGGAGCCGTTGGCCTGGCACGATTCGGCGCGGCACAGCTTGAGCACGTGGCGGCCCGGGCGCGTACGCTCGAAATCGTGATAGAAACTGATCACGCCGTGGACATCGGCCCGGGTCAGGTTGAGGGCGGATGCCAGCGGCTCGACGGCGCTCTCGGGAACATGGCCGAACTCGGCCTGGACGCCGTGCAGGATCTCGATCAGCGCATCGGGCCGATTGCCATGCTCGGCACAGATGGTGGCCACGGTGTCCGCGACGCCGCCGTCCTGTGGGCTGGGTGTTGCCATGTGAACCCCGTTTCTCCCGCCGCCGGGAAAACCTTCCCTATCGAAGGAATGAGGCCCTTGTTTCGACCAAAAGTCCCGTTCTGTCAATGCCTTCGCGGGTCCCGGCGCCGTCGCGCCAGTAGTTGATAATCATTCTTAATAACAGATTTTGCCCTTGAACCCAATGGCAATTCGGCGAATCCCTCGGCGCCCATCAAGGGGCTCCGAGAGGCGCCTTGCCGCGCCCCGGCTTTTCGCTATCCTGGGCCCCAAGGAACCGGCCCGGAACCAACCGGGAGGGGCAGGCGTAAGGGGAAAACCATGAAGCTTTCAAGTTACGTAAGTGGTGCCTGGGTCGAGGGCGAGGACGAGGGCGCGCCCCTGGTCGATCCGGTGACCGGAGAGGAACTGGCCCGCGCCTCGACCTCGGGGATCGATATCGGCACGGCCATGGCCTACGGGCGCGAGGTCGGCGGGCCGGCGCTGCGCGCCATGACCTACGCCGAGCGCGCCGAGCTGGTCGGCGCCGTCGCCGAGACCCTTACCGCCAACCGCGACGCCTACGCAGAGATCGCCCTGGCCAATTCCGGCAACACCAAGGTGGATGCCGCCATCGACATCGACGGCGGTATCGGCACCCTGCAGTTCTTCGCCCGGCTCGGGGCCAAGCTCGGCGACGCGCGCGCCCTGCGCGACGGGCGCCTCGACCGGCTGTCGCGCGAGGAAACCTTCCAGGCCCTGCATCTCTCGGTCCCCATCCGCGGCCTCGCCGTTCATGTCAACGCCTTCAACTTTCCCTCCTGGGGCCTTTGGGAAAAGGCCGCCGTCGCCCTGCTCGCCGGGGTGCCGGTGCTCGCCAAGCCGGCGACGGCGACGGCGCTCTTGTCCCAGCGCATGGTCAGCGACGCGATCGACGCCGGCATCCTGCCCGACGGCGCCCTGAGCCTGGTTTGCGGCGCCGCGCGCGAGATCGCCGATCACCTCACCGGGGCCGATGCCATCGCCTTCACCGGCTCCGCCGACACCGCGAGCGCGCTGCGCGCCCATGCCAACGTCGCCGCCTCCTCGGTGCGCGTCAATGTCGAGGCGGACAGCCTCAACACCTCGATCCTCGGCCCCGATGCCGCCGCCGGCAGCGCCGAGTTCGACCTCTACGTGCGCGAGGTGGCCAAGGAGATGACCCAGAAGGCGGGGCAGAAATGCACCGCCATCCGCCGCGCCCTGGTCCCGGCCGCCGTGATCGACGATGTCGCCGAGGCGCTCGCGGCGCGGCTTGCCGGCACCGTCACCGGTAACCCGCGCAACGAGGACGTGACCATGGGACCGGTGGTCAGCAAATCCCAGCAGGCGGCCGTGCTGGAGGCCCTTGCCCGCCTCGAGGCCGAGGCCGAGACCGTCGTCGGCGACGACGCCTTCTCCCCGGTCGATGCCGATCCCGAAGTGTCCTGCTTCGTGCCCCCGACCCTGCTGCGCTGCGCCGACCCCGACGGCGCCGAGGCGGTCCATTCGGTCGAGGCCTTCGGCCCGGTCTGTACCCTGATGCCCTATGACCGGCCCGAGGACGCCTTCGCCCTCGCCGGCCGCGGCGCCGGCTCCCTGGTCGCCTCGGTCTTCACCGGCGACCGGGACTTCGCCCGAGACGCGGTCATGGCCACCGGCGCGGACCACGGCCGCCTCCTGGTGGTCGATGACAGCGTCGGCCGCGGCCAGACCGGGCACGGCATCGTCATGCCCCAATGCGTCCATGGCGGACCCGGCCGCGCCGGCGGCGGCGAGGAGTTGGGTGGTCTGCGTTCCCTTGCGTTCTACCACCAGAGGCTCGCGGTCCAGGGGCGGGTCGATTGGCTCGAGGCGGTCGCCGAAGGTGCGGCGCAATTGGACGGCTGAGGCCTCCGATCGGGCCCGGCAAAGGTATATGAAAACGTTACTGTTCCTATAGGAAAATACTAATTGACGTATAGCTGAGGGGCACCGAGGATGGCCCGGATTAGGGATCGCGCATGACGTCGGAGACCGCTTCGGGAGCGTTCGCGGGGGCCAGGGTGACAGGCCCGCCGCCACCGCGAAAAAACGGGGAGCGCCCCGGGGACGAACCGCAGTGTCGGTGATTTGCGCGCCCAGACGTCACACCAGGAGACCCGGCTTATGAGCACGAATTTGGACGAAATCAACAAGGCCGTCGTGGAACTGGCCGACGAGAAATTTCTCGTCGACCCCTACATGGATTGGTGCACGGGCGAGGGCATCCCCGTGGTCGAGGATTTCGGCATCGACCTCAAGACGGTCGAGACCAAGCCGTGGGCGCGCATGGGCGTCGACGGCTGCTTCGCCCATCTCATCGGCCGCGGCGATTTCCTCGCCATCTACGTGCTCGACATCCCCGCCGGCGGCAAGACCGAACCCCAGCGCTTCATGTTCGAAGAGGTCTTCTACGTCATCGACGGCCACGGCTCGACCACGGTGGAGACCTGCGACGGGCGAAGCCACAGCTTCGAATGGGGCCCAAAGAGCCTGTTCGCCCTGCCGCTGAACTGCCGCTACCAGCACTTCAACGGCTCGGGCTCCGAGCGCGCGCGCATCTATTCCTGCAACAACGCGCCGCTGGTCATCAATCTCTACCGAAACAACGATTTCGTCTTCAACAACGGCGCCAAGTTCCCCGAGCGCGAGGGCGGCAGCGAATACTTCGCCGGCGACGGCGAGCTCATCCCCAAGCTGCCGGGCCGCCACATGTGGGAGACCAATTTCGTGCCGGCGCTCGATACCTTCGAGCTCAGGAAATGGGACAAGCGCGGCGGCGGCAGCTCCAACATCATGTTCAGCCTCGCCGACGGCACCATGCACGCCCATTGCTCGGAAATGCCGGTTGGCACCTACAAGAAGGGCCATCGCCACGGCGCCGACTTCCATGTCATGTGCTGCACCGGCCAGGGCTATTCGCTGTTGTGGTATGATTTCGAAAAGGACCTGGTGCGGGTCGATTGGGATCACGGCGTGGTCTTCGCGCCGCCGGACCAGATGTGGCATCAGCACTTCAACACCAGCCCCGAACCGGCCCGCTACCTGGCCATCGCCATGGGCAGCCTGCGCTACCCGATGCTGGCGGAGAAGAAGCGGGTGTGGCTGGGCATGGACGTCGATGTCAATGAGGGCGGCAACCAGATCGAGTTCGAGGACCAGCACCCCGACGTGCACAGGACCTTCCTCGAGGCCCTGGCCAAGACCGGCGCCAAGTCCAAGATGGGCGAACAGATTGACGAAAGCCCCTACCGAAACGACCCCGAACTGAGCAAGGCGCTCGGCGGTTAGCGACACGGCAACCCGGAGGCAACCTCGCCCCCCGACCTCGAACCTCAATCAACGTGGGAAACAAGATCATGGCGACTGTGACCAAACCCAAGGACACCGAAGCGGATTCGGCCGCGCCCGAGCAGATCAGGGACCTGCGCGGCGCCCTGGAATTCCTCAAATCCGAGGGCGACCTCATCGAGACCGACAAGGAGGTCAACCCCGATCTCGAGATCACCGGCCTGCAGAAGCATTTCGACGGCGGGCCCTGCATCCTGTTCAACAACGTCAAGGACAAGCCCCACACCCGGGCCATCACCAACCTGTTCGGCAACATCAAGGTGGTCGAGAAGATGTTTGGGTGGGCCGATTCCCAGGACCGCGTGAAGAAGGTGGCCCGCGCCATCGAACGCCCGCTGGCCCCGGTCGAGATCTCCCAGGACGAGGCCCCGGCCCAGGAACACGTTATCACCGACGACATCGACCCCAACAAGTGGCTGACGGCGATCCGCCACACCGAGCTCGAATCGGAACTGACGGTGGGCTCGGGCATCTCCTGCGTGATCGGCGACTATTTCGACGGCGGCAGCCATATCGGCTACAACCGCATGAATTTCCGCTGGGGCAATGTCGGCACCTTCCAGATCTCGCCGGGCTCGCACATGTGGCAGATCATGACCGAGCACTACCGGGACGAGGAGCCGATCCCGCTGACCATGTGCTTCGGCGTCCCCCCGGCATGCACCTTCGTCGCCGGCGGCGGCTTCGATTACGCGATCCTGCCCAAGGGCTACGACGAGGTCGGCCTTGCCGGCGCCATCCAGGGCGAGCCGGTGCGCATCGTCAAGTGCCGCACCATCGACGCCTACACCCTGGCCGATTCGGAATACGTGCTCGAGGGCTATCTCTATCCCCGGGACAAGCGCTACGAGACCAAGGAGTCCGAGGACGCCGACATCCAGGGCCGCTTCCACTTCCATCCCGAATGGGCCGGCTACATGGGCAAGGCCTACAAGGCGCCGACCTTCCACGTCACCGCCATCACCATGCGCAAGCCGGAATCGAAGCCGCTGATCTTCCCCTTGGGCGTGCACACGGCCGATGACGCCAATATCGACACCAGCCTGCGCGAATCGGCGATCTATGCGCTCTGCGAGCGGCTGCAGCCGGGCATCGTCCAGAACGTCCACATCCCCTACTGCATGACCGACTGGGGCGGCGCCATCATCCAGGTCAAGAAGCGCAACAAGATCGAGGAGGGCTGGCAGCGCAACTTCCTGACCGCCATCCTCGCCTGTTCCCAGGGCGCGCGCCTGGTGATCGCGGTCTCCGAGGACGTCGACATCTACGACATGGACGACATCATGTGGTGCCTGACCACCCGGGTGAACCCGCGGACCGACATCCTCAACCCGCATCCGGGCGGCATCGGCCAGACCTTCATGCCGGCCGAGCGCATGACCGCCGGCGGCCAGCAATGGACCGCGTCGAACACCGTGTTCGAGGGCGGCATGGGGATCGACGCCACCGTGCCCTACGGCTACGAGACCGACTTCCATCGTCCCGTCTATCCCGTGGACCGGGTCGATCCCAAGGACTTCTTCACCGACGAGCAGATCGCCGAGATGAAGTCCCGCATGCAGGGCTGGGTGCTGTCGCTGGCGCGGACCGGCCGCTAGGCGTTCGCGCCTGGGCCAGACTAGAACGGAGGAGGCCGCGCCCATGCTGCTCGAGCCCTATCGGGTTCTCGACTGCACGGGCCAGCTGGGATGGCTGGCCGGCCGCATCCTCGCCGACATCGGCGCCGATGTCATCAAGATCGAACCGCCGGGGGCGTATCTCGACGCCCCCGACTGGCGCGCCAGCAACGTCAACAAGCGCCTGCTCAGCCTGGACCTCGAGAACGATGCCGGGCGCGCCGCCTTTTTCAGGCTGGCGGCGGATGCGGATTTCCTGCTGGAGACCGCCCTGCCCGGCTCCGACCTCGCCACCTTGTTCGATCCCGATCGCCTGCGCCAAGCCAATCCCAAGCTGATCCACGTCTCGGTGACGCCGTTCGGCCGGACCGGTCCGCGCGCGGACTGGCAGGCCTCGGACCTGGAGCTGATGGCGGCGGGCGGCGCCATGTCGCTGGCGGGTGAGCCCGACGGCCTGCCCCTCCGCGTCACCGCGCCGCAATCCCATCCCTGGGCCGCCGCCCAGGCGGCGGTGGGCGCCATGGTGGCGCTGACCGCACGGGCCGCCACCGGCCGCGGCCAGCATGTCGACGTTTCCGCCCAGGCCGCCGTCATCGCCTCGATCGCCCATGCGCCCGCGTCCTGGGACCTGATCAACGTCAACCCGCTCAGGGCCGGCGCCTTCATGACCGGGCGTTCGGTCCATGGCGCCGTCTACCGGGTGTTCTGGCCGTGCAAGGACGGCTACCTCAACTTCATCATCTACGGCGGGGTCGCCGGGCGCCGCACCAACGAGGCGATCTGCGCCTGGATGCGCGAGGCCGGCGCCGAGCTCGGTGTCTTGGCCGAGATCGACTGGGCGACCTTCGATTCGACCCAGACCACCCAGGACGAGGTCGACGCCATGGAGAAGCCGATCGCCGATTTCTTCATGACCCTGACCAAGGCGGAGTTCCTGCATGGCGCCTTCGAGCGCGAGATGCTGGGCTATCCCGTCAACAACGTCGCCGACATCGCCCAGGACCCGCAGCTGGAGGCCCGGGACTTCTGGGCCGATCTGCCCGCGCCGGGCGGCGGCAGCGAGCGCCACCTGGGCGGCGTCGCCGTGGTCGACGGCAAGCGGCTCGGCCTGGAAAGGCCGGTGCCGGGTCCGGGCGCGCACAGCCGCGAGGTGCTCGCGGAGGCGGGCTTCTCCGATGACGAGATCGCGGCGCTGATCGCCGCCCACGCGGTGGCCGAGAAATGACGGCGCTGGCGCAAGCGCTCAAGGGCGTCAAGGTGATCGAGGTCGGCGGCTACGCCGCCGGGCCCTGGATCGGCAAGGTGCTCGCCAATTACGGCGCCACCGTGATCCACATCGAATCCCGCGACCGGCCCGACGGCTTCCGCCTGCAATATCCCCCCTACCGCGACGGCATCAAGGGCATCAACCGCTCGGGCTGCTTCTCGTACTTCAACGATTCCAAATACGCCGTCACCATCGACGTCAAGAAGCCGGGTGGGAAAGAGCTCGCACGCAGGCTCTCGGACTGGGCCGACGTCCTGGTGGAGAACATGCGGGTCGGCGTCATCGACCGCATCGGCCTCGGCTACGAGGAGCTGAAGCGGACCAATCCCGACCT